>URLF01000020.1 GCA_900548705.1 uncultured Porphyromonadaceae bacterium
GGATGGCGGTGCCGAAATCGGCCTTGGATGCGAATTCCTTGCGATGGCGCAGGCGGCGGTGGATGTCACGTTTCTCCACCAGGCAGAATTCCGCCGGGAGGGAGGCGATGGCCTGCTGGCTCAGCCCTACGTCGAGGGTCTTCCATTCCCCTACCAGTTCGGCGTTGTCGGGGATGAAGAAACAGAGGCGCGGGAACTGAATGGCCAGGGTGAGGGTGGCGTGGATGGTGTTGCGGTTGACAATCCTCGGATTCCAGTCGCCGAACATGCCCGAAGGGAGGTCGATGGAGCCCACCGTGGGCTTCTCGTCGTTGATATACTGCACCAGCGACTGGAAGCCGCCGCGCAGCTCCTCACGCAGTCCCGCTCCGAAAAGACCGTCGACAATCAGGTGGCTCGATGTGATGTCAGGAGGGGTGAAACGGCTGGTGACCTCATGGAAATCGGCATCGGGCACCATCTCAAGCAGACGGTCGCGTACAGCCGCGCATTCCCCCGACAGCTTGTCGCCGCCGATGTTGAAAAGATATATGGAGGGACGGAAACCATGGTCATGGAGAAGGCGGGCGGTCGCCAGCGCGTCCGCACCGTTGTTTCCCGGACCTGCGAAGACAATGGTAGGTTTGGATGGACGCCAGCGCGCCGCTATCTCGTCGGCCACCCCTTCGGCCACTCTCTCGATTATTTCGCCGGGGGGAATCCCCTCCGTCTCGATTGTGTGGCGTTCGATGGCGCGTATCTGTTCGTTGGTGAATAGTTTCATTGACTAATCGTCGGATATCTCGAAATATACTTGCCTGCAAATTTACGGATTTTTCTCCTAATCCTCCTTAGTAACATCCTAAAAAATCCTTACGGGTGAGATTTACCTCGGCATGCCCCGGTATGCCATGGCCGGGTAGGAGCTGGAGGGGAGCGGTTGACATTATGTGGATGTTTGAGAGTGTTAAATGGCCTTTTGGCCGGAAAAACGTGTTAATCCGGCACATGAGGGCGTTGAAAAGATTGTTGTTAACAACAATTAACAAATGGGGGGGGTAAAATGCAAATATCTGTTTAACTTTGCAAATGTTAACACTAATCATTTTCCCGGAACTATTATGAGAAAGATTCCGCTTCTAATGCTTGTGTCATCATTTTTGGTGAACGCCGACACTCCGGCAAAACTTACATCCAACACGATTCTGGATCTGATGGCCCGCGAAAGGGCAGTTGTTCATGCCAAAGACGCCCCGGCAGGGCAGTCGCCATCAGTGATTCCGGCCTATGTAAAGTACAATGACCCCTCGTGTGTCGACTCCCTCGCAATGATGGGGGTGGCCGTTCAGACCGTGACCCCGAGGATTCTGACGGCGTTGATTCCGGTGGAGAGCATTGAGGCAGTCGCCGCGTTGGAGTCGGTGGAATGTGTCCAGGGTGCCCAGCAAGCGAAAATGCTTATGGACTTGGCTCGTAATGACACCCGTGTGTCTGAGGTTCATTCCGCCACCGCTCCATTGGAGAGCCCGTTCTCCGGCAAGGGGACGATAGTCGGGGTCATCGACGGAGGGGTGGATTTCAATCATCCGGCATTTTTCGCGCAGGATGGCACGACGCTTAGAATCAAACGGGTATGGTGTCAGGCCGACGAGACCGGGGAGCCTCCTGCCCCATACAGTTATGGCAGCTGTTATGACACCCAGGAGGGGATAACCGCCAAGGGCACGGATATGGCCTACTATTCCCATGGCTGCCATGTGATGGGCATTGCCGCCGGGTCTGACATGGAGAGTCCCTACCATGGCGTTGCTTATGACGCGGACCTGGTGTTCTCCTCTTTCAAGGATATCGACACAGGTATTTCCGACGCGATAAAATTCATCTTCGACTATGCCGACGAAGTGGACAAGCCTGCTGTGATCAATATGAGCCTCGGCACCGAGATGGGACCCCATGACGGGTCATCGCTGCGCGACCAGATGATAGACCAGCTCACCGGCCAGGGGCGCATCGTGGTCGGCGCCGGAGGAAACAACGCCTTGATAAACATGCATATCTCCAAGACAATGTCAGATGCTGACGACCGTCTTTTCGCGGGAATCGGTTTCCTGGAAGGCTTGTCGGGAATCGGAGAACTCCAGATATGGGGTGAACCCGGCGCGGGCATGAAGGTGAGGGTCTGCACCGTAGACAAGGAGACGATGGAACCTGTCTACCAGAGCCGGGCGTTCAACGCCGCCAACAGTTATAGCGGCACAGTCACCTTGCAGCAGCCCTACGACGAGTCGGGGGGGTATTTCTCGATTGTGACCCAGCGCAGCCCGTTGAACGACCGTCCGATGGCTCATATCCAGCTGGCGATAACCGACTACCGCCCGACCAAAGTGATTGCCGTCATAGTCACGGCTGACCCTGGCACGACGGTCCACGCCTGGTCCAACGAGAATTATTGCTGTTTCCTGCAGCATCTGCCGGTGATGGATGTCCCTGACAACCAATTCGGCACTTGCGAAATCGGGGGTGTCGGCAAGAGTATAATCACTGTGGCATCATACAGTACACGCAACAGCCTGACCAAGCTTGACGGCAGCTTTTATGAGTCGGGATTCCCGATGGATGACATCGCACCCTATTCAAACATAGGCCCGACCGTGGACGGACGGATGAAACCGGATATCGCCGCGCCCGGCAGCCTGATCGTGTCGGCGTTCAACGGCACCAACTCCCAGACCGAGCAGGTCGCCGCTCGGCAATGGAACGGCAAGACCTACTATTACGGTGTCTACCAGGGTACCTCGATGGCATCGCCGCATGTGGCGGGAATCGTCGCCACATGGCTCCAGGCTTGTCCGACGCTGACCCCCGACAACCTCAGGGAGGTGTTCGCCGCCACTGCCCGGCATGACGAGTTCACCGGCGATGTCCCCGGCAACACCTGGGGATATGGCAAGATTGATGCCTACGCCGGTCTTGTGTATGTGCTGAACAATTTCACATCCCAGTCAGGTATTGCCCCCGTGGTTGACAATGACTGGTCGGCACAGATGGTCGACGGGACTATGCGGGTGCTGTATTACCGTGATGTCTCCCGGACCCGCGTGACATTCCATACGACGGCAGGAGAGGCCGTGCTGGTGGCAGAAGCCGGTCCGATGGAGTGTGGCGATGAATTCATCCCCGACACCGGCAGTCTCGCCCCCGGGCTGTACATAATGGAAATCGTCACCCCCGGGGGACGCGAATCTGTCAAATACCTTAAACGATAACCAATCAAAGCTTCTCCATAAGTTTATGGAGCTTATTAAAAACCAAAAATCCTTACAGATGAAACGACTATTGCTTTTGCTCTCGTCAGGCGCAATGCTGGGGTTGTCCGCATCCGCTCAGACATTCAGTGGTGGTGACGGTTCGTCCGATTCACCCTATCTGATCACGAAGGCTGCCGACCTCGACGAGCTGGCCCAGCTTGTCACTGACGGTAACGACCTGGCGGGGATGACCCTCAGGCTGGAGAATGACCTGACAGTGACGACAACCCCGATGATTGGTCATACCGGCGCGCTCCAGGCCAAGAAGTTCGCCGGGACATTTGACGGCAACGGCCACAAGATATCCGGCCTGACGTTCAACTCTGACAAGAAATATGTCGGTCTGTTCGCGTCAGTGGCTTCCGGGGGTGCGGTGAGGAATCTCACCTTGTATCAGCCGGGGTTGACATCCAACGATTCCTACGCCGGATGTCTGGCCGGCGCCTCTGAGGGGACTGTCGAGAACTGCCATGTGGTCAACGGCGTGTTCGAGTCTCTAAACGGAAGCTACAAAGGCGGCCTGGTTGGTGAGAACAAAGGGTTGGTGAAGGATTGCTCCTATTCCGGATCCATAACCTCGTCAACCAATGCCGGCGGCATCGTGGGGCAGAACTACGGACAAGTCGAGGGATGCAGCTGCTCGGCCAACATAGTGTCGACCGCCCCCAACCAGAACAACGTACAGTTCGGAGGTATAACCGGAGTGACCATAAAGCTCAACAGTTCGCCGCATATCTATGACTGCTATTTCACGGGAGCTATACAAGGCGCGCTGGCCAACAATTGCGGAGGCATCACCGGCACCCTCAGCGGTTGCGAGATGCTGAGGTGCTGGAACTCAGGCTACATCTCCGCCTCGGGAACGGTAGGCGCGCTGACCAATTCTTTCGAGAAAGGCGCGAAAATCAAGGACTGCTACAATGTCGGCACCGTATACAACACCTACTCGACATCCGTGGGAGGACTGGTCGGTCAGGTCTCAAACGACAAAAGCGAGCTTGTGATAGAGACCAGTCTCAACATGGGACCTATGTTCACGGCTATGACAGCGCGTCACGAGGGAATAGAATTCGCGGGCGCCAATTATGCGGCGGCCACAATCGTGAACTCGTGGTATGATTCCCAGATAACCGGGCTTTCCGACTCAGCTAACGGTCTTACCACGGCTCAGCTCACCACGGCCGCCGGAATCGATGGATTCGACAGTGAGGTCTGGCGTTTCTCCGAGGGCATGTATCCGCGTCTGGCCAATTCGGCCGACAACGATGCCGCCATTCTCGGCGCGACCCCGGTGTTCCTCGCCGCAGGCGACAGGGCGACAAAGGTGACCGGCGATTTCACCCTAAGTCTCGCCAACGATGTCGAGTGGGAAATGAACCGCAACGCGGCCGCCACCCTCTCGGGCAACACGGTCTCCGTAACCCGTGGCGACAAGAAGGTTGACCTGCAGCTGCATGCCTACCTGGGCGACAGCGAGAAACGGATGCTCGTAAGTGTCTATCCGGTAATTTTCCAGGGGGAGGGCACCGCGGAAAGCCCGTTCCTCATCAATACTCCGGATGACCTAATGAAGCTTTCCGACGTGACCAATTCCCAGGGACTTGACTTCACCGGAGAGCATTTCCTGCTGACCGCCGACCTTGACATGACGGGTGTGGATTTCATCCCGATGGCTTTCAATTCGGCCGAACTCGCCTTCAACGGGGTTTTCGACGGAGGTGGCCACAAGATAAAGAATCTCACTCTCGACACCCGCACCAACAGTGTGATGAACGCCGGCCTGTTCCGGACGGTCTACACCGACGGGGTGGTCAAAAACCTGACTATTGACAGCAGCTGCCAGTTTGATATCTTCCGTAACTTCGCCCCGTTCGTGACAGTGCTTTACGGCACTGTGGAGAATTGCCGCAACTACGCGGATGTGCCGACCACGACAGGTTTCACCGGCGGTATCGTCTACATAGCCTACGCCGACAGCAAGATAAAGGATTGCTACAACGAGGGGAATATCTCCGCCACAGGCAATGGCGGCGCTATGGCCGGAATCGTGTACAATACGGAAGGACTGGTTGAGAATTGCCAGAACAACGGCAATGTGACCGGCGGCCCTTCGGGGTCAAAGACTGTCGGCGGTATCGTATGCCTGAATAAGGGGACATTGAAGAACGTGCTCAACACCGGCCGCGTGTCTGCCGGGTCGGAGGTGGCCGGTATCGTGTGTGACAGCAAAGCCGGTTCCGTGGTCTCCGGGGCTCTGTCTCTGGGACAGGTGGAGGCCTTTGTCTCCAGGGACAACGCCGGGGCGGCTGTCGGAAAGGATGCCGGAGGCGCGTTTGACAATGTGTATTATGACAGTCAGATTGTCATGGCCGGACAGGCCTTCGACGGGGTGTCTGGCCTTTCGACATCTGTTCTGACCGGAGGAACCCTCCCGATGGAATCTTCCGGAGATGTTTGGGCCGCCGCTGCCGGACGTTACCCTCTGCTGTCAGGATTCTCCACGGAGGTGGCTTCACGCTTGGCCTCCATGCCGGTGTGGTTTGCCGAAGGGATGAGCTGTGACCAGCTTACGGCTGATGCCGTTTTATCGGTGGCCGACGGTCTGGTGTGGTCGGTCAGGGACGGTCAGGCGTTCACCATATCGGGCGACAAGCTGCTTGTCACCAATACGGACTCATATGTGAAAGATGAACTGACCGCCACTTTTGAGGGGCGCAGCCGTTCGCTGTCAATCGCCGCTCTGGCTGATCTTTTCAATGGAGAAGGCACGCTCGAAAGTCCCTATCTGATAGAATCTCAGGGAGACCTTGAGAAATTGTCAGCTGATGTCGCCGCCTCGGGTCAGGATTATGCGGGTAAATACTTCCGAATGACCGCCGACATCGACATGGATGGCGCTCAGTTCACGCCGGTGGCCGGAAATGGTCTCGTCGAGTTCAATGGCGTTTTCGACGGAGACGGCAAGAAGATTGACAATTTCCTCATCAGCGAGTCTGTCGACGGGGTAGGGCTCTTTGGTAGAGTGGGCACCCGTGGAGTGGTCAAGAACCTTGTCCTTGGAAGCGGCGCGGAAATCTCAGGAAAGAGCAGCGTCGGCGGTTTCGCCGGGATGCTCGCCGGCACACTGTCGGATTGCGAGAACAACGCGACTGTGACTGCCTCCGCCTCCACATCCAATCTCGGAGGTCTCGTCGGGCAGGCGACGGGAAATGCTCTTGTGTCAGGCTGTGTCAACAACAGCGATATCTCAGGCAAGTCCCAGACAGGCGGAATCGTCGGTTATGCCAATGGCGTGGAAATCAAGATTGTCGATTCGCGCAACAACGGAGCTGTGACCGGAACCACCAAAACCGGAGGCATCGTCGGCAATATGATAAACACATCTGTCGAAGGAGCTGTGAATGCCGGTGAAGTAACAGGCACCACGGATGTCGGAGGTGTCGCCGGTTATGCCAGCAAGGTATGCGCGATTTCCGGTTCCAGTAATATCGCGCCGGTCGACGGAGCCACGGAAGTCGGCGGCGTTCTGGGCTATGCCTATTCAGACATGACTGTCTCGGGATGTTACAATGCAGGAAACGTCACCGCCACCTCCTCGACCGCCGGCGGTATCATCGGCCGTGGAGGACAACCTGTGATTGAGGCCTCGTTCAATGTCGGGGATGTTACCAATACCAAGACTTCGCTTGGAGCCACCACAGCAGGCGCGGGTGGCATCATCGGCCGCGGCGACCCGGTCGTGTCGGATGTCTACAACGTCGGCACCGTGACCGCCGAGAAGAATGCCGGCGGCATACTTGGCAGCTATGACAGCTCCTACAAGACCACGTCGCTGACCCGGGTCTACCAGGCCGGGAATGTGGTCTGCGTTCTTGCCGAACCGGTCAATGTCGGTGCGTTTGTAGGGCGTGGAAACAAGACATCCAAGGCCGAGGCCTATTATGACAGCCAGATTGTCCACTCTCTTCCCGTTGAGGATGGGGCGCTCACGACTGTCCAGCTCGCCGCTGTGGAGCTTGGGGACGCGTGGGTGTCGGAAGGCAGCACGCTGCCGGTGCTGGCACGTTTCTCTGACGATGATTACGCTCGCCTTTATAGCGCGGCCATATTGCTGGATCCGACCGACCATGCCGGTAAAGTGTCGCGTGCTTTCCGGGTCTCAGCTCCACAGGGCGTGGACTGGAGCGGTGACAGCGAGGCGTTCAGCTTCGATGGTGACAATGTGGCTCCTGTGGCCGGTGTCATCGGCGACCATGAGCTGACTGCGACACTCGGAAATCTCAACCGCAAGGTGACGTTGACCCTGACCGGAACCTCGGGGGTAAATGAAGCGTCATCTATGTCTGACATTTCGGTCAAAATGGTTGAAGGAGGGATATTCCTCCCGGCCGGAGGTGACTACTCGGTCTACAATGTCGCAGGAACGCTCCTGCTCAAGGGTAAGGCACAGGCCGGAGAGACCATTCTCCTTCCGGCTGGAGTCTATGTCGTCAATGCCGGATCAACCGTTGTCAAGGCAGTAGTCAGATAACCGGTCTCACCAGGGGGCATATCCCCCGGTAATGCACATCGCTTCGCGACATGAATATGGGGTAAGTCCTGTGTTTAGGTCACGAAGCGATTATTTTCGTCGAGAAAAAATCAAGGCGGCGGTTTGCTATGTGAGGAAAAATTGTTTAATTTTGCACAATTATTCCAACCTGATGAAAGAAGTCACTTATAACGGGCTCACTTTCGAGCCTTATATCCTTAAAGAGAAGATTGACGCTCGCGTCAAGGAACTGGCCAAGACTATCACTGAGGAGTGCCGTGGAAAACGTCCCCTCTTCCTGTGCGTGCTTAACGGGGCTTTCCCCTTCGCTTCCGACCTCTTCCGCGAGGTCGACATCGATGCGGAAATCTCGTTCATACGCCTCAAGAGCTATGAGGGAACCTCATCCACCGGTGTGGTGAAAGAGGTGATGGGCCTGGGCGAGGACATCGAGGGCCGCACTGTTATCGTGGTTGAAGACATTGTCGACACCGGCCACACCATCAAGCGCCTGCTCGATGACCTGCAGAAGAAGAACCCCGCCGAGCTGAAGGTGGCCACGCTGCTTTTCAAGCCTGAATCGCTCCGTTGCGACGTGAAGCCCGATTATGTGGGATTCTCGATTCCCCCGAAGTTCATCATCGGATTCGGTCTCGACCTCGACGGCCTTGCCCGCAACCTCAAGGATATCTACGTCCTGAAAGAGCAGGCCGACTGACAAATCAGAAGCCGCTGACTTTCTGACGGCTGAAATGCCTCGGCTCCCCCGACGGGGCCGCGGTTGCCCTGCGACGGGCTATTCTAAGGTAAACGACATTGTAACAGTTTGAAAATGAATGTTGTGATTTTCGGCGCTCCGGGGAGCGGGAAAGGCACCCAGAGCGAAAAACTTATTGAACGATACGGACTCCACCACATCTCCACCGGAGAGGTGCTGCGCGACCATATCGCCCGCAAGACCCCCATCGGTCAGATCGCGAAAACCTACATAAACCAGGGTCAGCTGATTCCTGACTCCCTGATGATAAAGATTCTTGAGGAAATCATCGACAACGACCCCAAGGCGAAAGACGGGGTGATTCTCGACGGTTTCCCCCGCACGATTCCCCAGGCTGAGGCGCTCAACCGATTCCTGGAGAAGCGCGGCCAGAAAATCCACCATGTGGTAGGTCTGGAAGTGCCGGAGGATGAGCTTGTCGACCGCATGATCAAACGCGGCGCACAGACAGGCCGTGCCGACGACAACATCGAGACCATCCAGAACCGCCTGAAGGTCTACCACGAGTCGACCACCCCCCTGCGAGACTTCTATATCAAGGAGGGGAAATACCGCCAGATCCATGGCAGCGGTTCGGTGGATGAGATTTTCGCCAACATCGCCGCCGCCATCGAAAGCGTGGCGGAATGAAAGCCCCGTAGGCCCGAAGAGCTAAAAATTTCCGCGTTTAACCAGAGAGGATGCCTGACGGTTTTCTCCCCCTCTAAAGTTCCATAACAGAATGTTAGAAAAAATCCATAGTCTCAAGGCTGAGATCGAGACCCTCCAGGCCTCCACTCCGGAAGAGGTGGAAGCCCTCAGAATCAAATACCTCTCCAAGAAGGGTGAGGTCAGCAATCTTATGGCTGACTTCCGCAACGTGCCTGCCGATCAGAAGAAGGCCGTCGGAATGGAGATAAACGCGTTGAAACTTCTCGCCACCGAGAAAATCAACGCACTTAAAGCCGCCACGGAATGCGCGGAGACCCTCGACGACACTTTCGACCTGAGCCGTTCGGCCAGCCCGATTGCCCTCGGCACACGTCATCCCCTTTCGCTTGTGCGCGACGAGATTGTGGAGATTTTCCGCCGTCTGGGCTTCACTGTGGCAGAAGGTCCTGAAATCGAGGATGACTGGCATGTGTTCTCGTCGCTCAACTTCGCCGAAGACCATCCCGCCCGCGACATGCAGGACACTTTCTTCATCCAGCGCAACCCCGATGTTCTGCTGCGCACCCACACTTCCTCGGTGCAGTCACGCGTGATGGAGCATACCCAGCCCCCCATCCGTATCGTCTGCCCCGGACGTGTCTACCGCAACGAGGCCATCTCGGCCCGCGCCCATTGCTTCTTCCATCAGGTGGAGGCCCTGTATGTCGACAAGAACGTGTCGTTCGCCGATCTGAAACAGACCCTGCTCTATTTCGCCCGCGAGATGTTCGGCCCCGAGACCAAAATCCGTCTCCGTCCGAGCTACTTCCCCTTCACCGAGCCTTCGGCCGAGATGGACATCTCCTGCAACCTCTGCGGCGGCAAGGGATGCGGATTCTGCAAGCATACCGGATGGGTGGAAATCCTCGGCTGCGGCATGGTTGACCCCAATGTCCTCGACGCGTGTGGCATCGACTCCAAGGTCTACTCAGGCTTCGCCCTCGGAATGGGTGTGGAGCGTATCGCCAACCTCAAATACAGGGTCAACGACCTGCGCCTCTTCTCCGAGAATGATGTGAGATTCCTCAAAGAGTTCACCCACGCCCACTGATAGCGTGGAGAACCTGATTGATAATAATTTAGGGACGCGCTTCGGTGCGTCCCTAAAGCTATCCGCCAAAAATCCGTTCTGTTTGATTCCTTAAACCTCTCAATCTTATGCCCCGCATATCCCTCAAAGAACGATACCGCCAGGTATTGGCGCGTTTCGCCGCCGAGATGCCCGAACCGAAGACCGAGCTTCATTATGACACCCCCTTCCATCTCCTGCTGGCCGTGATTCTTTCGGCGCAATGCACCGACAAGCGGGTCAACATCGTTACGCCACCCCTTTTCGAGGCGTTCCCCGACGCCGCATCGCTTGCCGCCTCGGATGAGGAGACCGTCTTCGGGTATATCCGTTCGGTCTCATATCCCAACAACAAGACCAAGTCGTTGCTGGGAGCCGCCCGCAAGCTTACCGAGGATTTCGGCGGGGAGGTGCCCGACAATATCGATGACCTGCTGACCATTCCCGGCGTCGGGCGCAAGACCGCCAATGTGATGCTCTCCGTGGTCTGGAACCGTGCGGCCATGGCGGTCGACACCCACGTTTTCCGTGTCTCCGAGCGTATCGGCCTCACCACCGGCTCCAAGACCCCCCGACAGACTGAGGAGGCATTGGTGAAGAACATTCCCGAGGAGCAGATACCCCTGGCCCACCACTGGCTGATTCTCCACGGCAGGTATGTCTGCAAGGCAAGGCGTCCCGACTGCCTGAATTGCGTCATCAAGGAATGGTGCAGGTATTACAGTAAAGCGGGGGAATAAGGACTCTCCATCTCTTTAAAGAAAGGACAAATCAAAAAGGGCTAACAATCTTGGAAACGACATTTCTCACAGCGATAGAGGTAATCGGCACAATCGCGTTTGCCATTTCAGGCATCCGTCTGGCGGCGTTCCGCCGGTTCGACTGGTTCGGGGCTTATACCGTCGGGCTTGTCACAGCCATCGGCGGCGGCACATTGCGCGACATACTTCTCGACATTCCTGTTTTCTGGATGCAGACATTCCTCTACCTCGGTGTGACCGGTATCTCACTCGCGGTGGTCATCCTGTTCCGGAAAATGCTGGTGAGCAACAACCGAATGCTGTTTGTGTTCGACACACTCGGACTGGCCCTTTTCGTCGTCATCGGAATACAGAAGACCCTGGCCACTGGCTACCCGATGTGGGTGGCGATAGTGATGGGAGTCATAACCGGCTCATTCGGAGGGGTCTTGCGTGACATACTCATCAACGAGCAACCTCTGTTTTTCCGCAAAGACATCTACGCCACGGCCTGCATCGCCGGTGGGGTGGTTTACTGGCTTGCCGGAAGTCTCGGGCTGGGGCCGGTGGGCTGTCAGATTGCTTGCGCGCTGATAATCATCGCCCTGCGTATGTGCGCCCTCAAGTGGGACTGGCACCTCCCCATCCTCTCCATGACTCCCGTTCCCGAAAAGCCCAAGCATAAATAACGGGCGGTTATTACAAAGTTATGGCTCGGGATCGAAGGAGGGGGCTTCGGCGGGGGCGGTCTTGAGGCCGTTGCGGAGCCAGCTGCCTCGAATCAGGCGGATGAGGAAGATGATGCCGCGGAAGGTCAGCTCGATACACATGGCAAGCCACACGCCGCGCAGGCCGATGGTGCGGGCGAGGATTGCGGCGATGGGGAGACGTACAAGCCAGATGCTCACGAAGTTCATCCCGGCGGGAATCACCGTGTCCCCCACACCGACCATCACGCCGTAGGCCACTATCGATGCGGCATACATCGGTTCGGCCCACGCCTCGATGCGCAGCACCTCCGTGCCGAGGTCGCATATCTCCTTGACCGGCGACAACATCCCCATCACATAGGGGGCGGTGACATAGAGAATCGCCCCCATTATTGTCATCACGGCCATACCCATTCCGACAGTGACATATCCGAGTCGTCGCGCCAGGTCGAGCCGCCGCGCCCCGTAGCTCTGGCCGACGAGGGTCGTGGCCGCGTCACCGATGCCGAATCCGGGCATATAGCAAAGACTCTCGGCGGTGACGGCAAAGGCATTCGCCGCGATGGCGATTACCCCTAACGGCGCGACGATGAGGGTGATGACAATCTGTGCCCCGCTGATTACGGCATGTTCGAGCGCGACAGGTGCCGATACCTTGACGGCGTTGCGTATGATGTTGCCCGAGGGGCGGAATGAGCCGTGTTCGCCGGTGTGGAAAATCCTCATACCATCCTGACGGCAACATAGATACCACATCACCAGAGAGGAGGTTATGACCTCAGCCAATACCGTCCCGAGGGCGGCCCCAAGCACCCCCAGCCCCGCTCCCGGCATTGTGAACTCCATCCGGAAGATGCTTGCCTCGCGCGAGGGGAAAATCAGCATGAAATTGAAAATGACATCGAGCAGGCACATCATGACGTTCAGTCCGCCCGGCACCTTCATATTGCCCGACGCTCTGAGTATGCCGCATCCCAGATAGTTGAATATCAGCACCGGAAGGGCCAGCACGAACACGAGGAAGTAGAGCGACGCGTTATGCCTGACCTGCTCCGCCCCTCCCAGCCAGCCCGGCAGGCTGGAGGCGATGCTTGCCCCTATCAGGGCCACGACCAGACCAACAGACAGGCATGCGCCTATCGCCTGGCGAAGTACCATCCGCGCCCCTTTGTAGTCGGTGGCTCCGATACGGTGGGCCACCTGCACGGAGAATCCCACCGTCGAGGCTGAACAGATGCCCCAGAAAAGCCACAGGCTGCTGGCCATAAGGCCGATTGACGCGGAGTCGTCGGCCCCGAGCTGGCCGACCATGGCCGTGTCGATATACTGCATCACGATGCTTGACAGCTGGGCCATCATCGCGGGCCACGACAGCTTCGCGGCGAGCATAAGGCATTGCCGCTTGTTGAGGGGCTGCCCGGTCTGTATCTGGGATATTCCTACCAAAGGTGAGTCGTGGTTAATATAAACTGATTCTGAACAGCTGTCTGGATTCAATAAAGTTTCTTCAGGAAGCCGACAAGACGGCGCAGCCCCTCCCGCAGACGTTCACGCGGACAGGCGATGTTGAGACGGATGAATCCTCCGCTGCCATACATCTCGCCGCAGTTGACCCATACGCCGGCCTCCCGTATCAGCCGCTCCTCCAGTTCCTCGGTCGGCACACTGAGTGAGGAGACATCTATCCACGGGAGATATGTCGCTTCCAGCAGCGCCATCGGGCATCCGGGCAGTTCGTTTGATATGATGTCGCGTGTAAGGCGGTAGTTGTCGGCGAGGTAGCCCCGCAGGGTGTTGAGCCATGTCGCCCCTTCCGGCGAGTAGGCGGCTTTCAGGGCCACCACCCCGAAGGGGTTGACATCGCATACCTCGTTTATGTTGATGGCCCGGTCCACGGCGCGTCTTACAGAGTCGTCGGGACATACGATATTGGCAATCTGCAACCCGGCGGTGTTGAACGCCTTGGAGGGGGAGAGGCAGATGACTCCGGTGGGGTCGATTGTGCCGTAAGGGGTGTATTCCAGCCCAGGCATCGCCAGTTCGCAGTGGATTTCGTCGCTGACCACCCTGACACCGTTGCGGCGGCATATTTCGGCCACTTGCTTTAGCTCATCGCGGTTCCATATCCTCCCGGCGGGATTGTGGGGATTGCAGAGCAGGAGCATGGTGTTGGCCGGGTCTGCGGCTTTACGCTCCAGGTCTTCGAAATCCATGCGGTAGGTGAATGTGTCACCGGAAATCTTCTCGCGGATCAGGGGGCTTTCCACGATGCGGCAACCGTTGTTGCGTATCGAGGAGAAGAAGCAATTGTAGACAGGGGTCTGGACGATGACCCCCTCTCCCGGTTTCGTCAGGGCCTTGATGATGGATGAGATGGCAGGCACCACCCCGGAGGTATAGATGACCTGACGGGTGTCGATTGTGTAGCCGTGTCGTTCGGCGAACCATCCGCGCAGGGCGGCGTAATACTCATCGTCGACCAGCGTGTAGCCGAAAACCCCGTGCTCTACCCTGCGGCGCAACGCCTCGATTACCACCGGCGCGGTCTTGAAATCCATGTCGGCCACCCAGAGGGGGATGACATCCCCCGCTCCGGCCTCGCTGTCCCACTTGTATGAGCCGCTTCCACGGCGGTCAGGGGCGGTGTCGAAATACTTGTCGGAAAATTCCATACGTCAGATTTCTGTCTCTATCTTGCAGTCGGCCGGGGCCAGTATGTTCTTGTCGAGTATCACCTCCCCGATGGCGAGGGCCTTGATGGAGCCGGTGCGGGGATTCTTTACGCTGACAATGGCGGAGTTTATTGTGGCGGTCACCTCCGAGTCCTCAAACGACAGGTCGCATTCGTCACCCATCGTGCAGTCTTCCATCACGAGATTCTTGCAATAGCAGAGGGGCTGGGTGCCATTGATGCGGCAGCGCACCAGGCGCAGGTTGCGGGAGTGCCATCCGAGAAATTCACCGTTGATTTCCGAGTCGTAGACCGTCACGTTGTCGGTCTCCCAGAACGCGTCGCGGGAGTTGATTACCGCGTTGCGTATCACGACATTGCGGCAATACTGGAATGAATAGTTGCCATCCTGGCGGTAACGGTCTATGTCAATGTCGGAGCAGTGGAAGAAGATATAGTCGGCCTTATCCACCTCGACATCCCTGAGCCTCACGCCACGGCATCCCCAGAGAGTCTCCTGCGCGTCGGGAATCCTGACCTCCTCCAGCGACAGGTTTTCCATCTCGCGGAACATCTTGGGGGCGTCCACCTGGCATCGGCACATGTCGAGGTTGCGCGAATACCATAGCGCGGCCCTGGCTCCGGGAAGGAAATGGCAGTCGGTGCAGCGGAAGGTGTCGACATGCCAGAACGGATATTTCCCCTCGAAGACACATCCCGACGCGTCGATGTCGGAACAGCATTTCAGTGCCGACTCCCCGGGATGAAAGGTGACATTCTCCAGCCGCAGGCGATGGGTGGCGAACAGGGCGCGTTCGCCGCCGAATTCCTTGCCGGCCACGGTCTTCATATCTTCGGGAAACTCCACGGGGGACACGACATTCAGGGAGGAAGAGTTGTCTGGGTGATTTTCAGGGTTATTCATATTCAATTGGAGCTTTATTCATAAAAAATCGGTCACTGTCGGGAACAGTGATACAAAATTAGCAAAAATATTCGTAAATTTGCAGCAATGGAATCCAACAATCGCAATGACCGTCAGGCGGGAAACCGTTCCGGAAACGCCCCTCGCTCGATATATGAGCGCGCGGCGAACGACGGGGCATGGTTCGGCTTGTGGTTCACGGCCATATTCGGCCTGAGTGTGGCATCGATGCATGTGCCGCTGCTGAATATCCTCGTGCTGACAATGGCCCTGCTTGTGCCGTTCGGCGCATACCGTTTCCTGCGTCGCACCTATGTGGAATCCCATGGCCTTGTGACATACTCGGCCCTATGGATGCAGGGGATACTGACCTTTGCAGCCGGTTCGCTGATACTCTGCGCGGCGGCTTTCATCTTCATGCGCTGGATTTATCCGGATTTCATAATGGACACCCTCAGGCTGGGGGTGGAATTTTACCGTAACGAGTCTACCGGCACGGGCGCGGAGCTTGCCGCGGAATTCCAGACAATCATCGACCGGGGGCTCGCGCCGTCACCTTTCACCATCGCCATGGTGTGGATGTGGCTGGGGCTCTTCTCCGGATCGGTGCTGTCTATGTTCCTCGCCGGGGCGGTGCGCTTGGTAAAGGTGCCGTTGGATAACGGACGCAGCTGAGAATGGCGGCTGCCAGGAAAAATGTCACAAATGAAAATGAGCAACGAAGAATATCCCGTGGACATCTCGGTGGTGGTTCCCCTCTACAACGAGGAGGAGTCGCTGCCCGAACTTCAGGCCTGGATTGACCGGGTGATGAAGGCCAATGGTTTCACCTATGAGGTGATATATGTCAACGACGGTTCGACCGACAGCTCCTGGGAGGTAATCCGGCGGCTGTCAGAAGAGAATCCCACGGCTGTCCATGGGGTCAGCTTCCGCCGCAATTACGGCAAGTCGCCTGCGCTCCATACAGGGTTCCGCCTCGCCAAGGGGCGTGTGGTGATTACCATGGATGCCGACCTGCAGGACTCTCCCGACGAGATTCCGGAGCTTTACCGGATGATTACCGAGGAGGGGTACGACCTTGTCAGCGGCTGGAAACAGAAACGCTACGACCCTCTGTCGAAAACCATCCCGACCAAGCTTTTCAACGCCACTGCCCGCAAGGTCAGCGGAATACGCAACCTCCACGACTTCAATTGCGGCCTGAAGGCTTACCGCAACAAGGTCGTGAAGCATATCGAGGTGTATGGCGACATGCACCGCTATATCCCCTACCTGGCCAAGAACGCCGGCTTCACCCGCATCGGTGAGAAGGTCGTCCACCATCAGGCGCGCAAATACGGCAAGACGAAATTCGGGCTTGACCGTTTCGTCAACGGCTATCTCGACCTTGCCACACTCTGGTTCACCAACAAGTTCGGTATCAAGCCGATGCATTTCTTCGGGCTTCTCGGTTCGCTGATGTTCCTGCTCGGTCTGGTGGCCGTGGTGGTGGTGGGTGTCCACAAGCTCTGGGCGATGCACTCAGGCCAGCATTACATACTGGTGACCGACTCCCCATATTTCTATCTTTCGCTGACCTCGATGATTCTCGGCACACAGCTTTTCCTGACCGGATTCCTCGGCGAACTGATTGTCAGGAACTCCTCGCGCCGAAATGATTATGAAATAGAGTCGCAGTTCTGAAAGGGGCTGCGATTCCGAAACAGATTTGTTTGTTGAGACATATTGTATCACACATATTGCTCCGTGGGGCGTTGCTGGCCCTGTTGCCGATGGCGTTGCTGACTACCGGCTGCAACACCGCAGGTTGCACCGACAACCATAGCGCGTTGCCGCTTATGGGGTTCTACGACTATGCCACCGGTGAGGCGGTGGCGCTCGACTCGCTCGACTTGGGTGGTGTCGGCGCTCCCGGCGACTCCCTGCTTGTCAGCTCCGGCGAGCGGGTGTCGCAGGTATATCTCCCCTTCCGCGACGCCACCAATTCCACCTCTTTCCGTCTCCATTACGACTACAAGCTCCAGGGTCTTGACAATCCGGAATTTGATGACATCATCACTTTCCATTACGATGTCGAGCCATTTTTCGCGTCGAGCGAATGCGGCGCTATGTACCGATACATAATCCACAATGTCGATTACACGCGCCACTTGGTTGATTCTGTTGCTGTGGTCGACTCGGTGATGACCAATGTGGAGATGGAGCGGATAAAGGTTTTCTTCCGCACATCCGCCCCTGACGACGGAAACGGCGACTACCCGCAGGAGGGGGATGAGGAATGAGACTGTCTCGGGTGATATTGCCATTGCTTTGCCTTGCGGCACTCTTCTCTGTCTCGGCCCAGCGCAGGGTGACCCCGGTGACGGGCGCGTCAAAGAGTATGCTCGGTGTGAACGAGAACAAGCAGGCCGGTGATTCCATCGACCGCACAAGGCTCGTGAGCATCACTGATGATATGGGAAACAAGGTGCTGGTCGACACTGTGACAGGCAAAGAGGTGCCTGACACCATTGCCGGGGTTACCCAGGGACGTGTCCCGAAAATGATAAATCCGCTGATATTCAGCGCGTCGGTCGGGGTAGACATCTGGGATCCGCTGATGAGGGCTTTCGGCCAGAGCTACGGCCTGATAGGTTTCTCGGCGGAGCTGAATCTCCACAACCGGTATATCCCGGTGGTTGAAATCGGGCTTGGAAATGCCAACTCCACCCCCACCAACCAGAATTACACCTACCATGTCGGAGTGTCGCCATATTTCAGGATTGGCGCGAATTACAACTTCCTCTACAACAGCAATCCCGACTACCAGTTTGTCGCCGGTCTGCGTTATGGCTGGAGCCGTTTCAGCTACCAGCTGCGTGATGTCGCCATCAGTGACGGCTACTGGGGGCAGAACGAGACGGTCGATTTCCCGACCCAGACCTCGTCGGTGTCTTACCTGAATGTGATTTTCGGCCTGAGGGTCAAGATATGGAAGCCGATTTCGATGGGGTGGAATGTCAGGTTCCGCACCATCCTCCACGAGACCAAACAGCCCAACGGAAAGCCTTGGTATATACCGGGCTATGGCTCTAGAAACGGCATAATCACCGGTTCGTTCTCGATTTTCTACACCTTCTCCCTCTCCGGCAAGAAGAAGGATGAGAAGCCGCTGCCTCCCGGATTTGAGATAGAGGACAATAACCCGGAGCTTCCACCGGCTGAATCCCCTGTGACCCCTCAGGAGGGGCAGGGCGGTTCTGAACTCTTGGAATCACCGGTTGTTAAGGATATTGAAGAATAACCCATTAGCATACATAACGAAATGAAAATAGCCCTTTGCAGCGATCATGCCGGCTATGAGCTGAAAAGCATGATCGAGGGATACCTCGAATCCCAGGGAAAGGAGTTCGAGGATTTCGGCACACATTCCGCCGAGTCATGTGATTATCCTGATTTCGCCCATCCTGCGGCCATCGCCATCGAGGAGGGACGTTGCTATCCCGGGATCGCCATCTGCGGCACAGGCAACGGTATCGGTATGACCCTGAACAAGCATCAGGGAATCCGCGCCGCCCTTTGCTGGAATGTCGAGATTGCCAAGCTCGCCCGTCAGCATAATGACGCCAATGTGCTGGTGCTTCCCGCCCGTTTCATCGACCCTGTGACCGCCCTGGCGATTGTAGATGCGTTCCTGACCACACCTTTCGAGGGTGGACGCCATGAGCGCCGTGTGGCCAAGATTCCGGTTGCTTCCGGTTGCGGCTGCTGACATATAGGACCCATACAAACACGACGGAGGCCGTCCGATGCCGGACGGCCTCCGCTGTGTTTATCTCTCCGATGATTATTCGCCGGGGATGATTGCGTCAGAGGGGCAAACCTCAGCGCAGGTGCCGCACTCGATGCAGGTATCGGGGTCGATTACATAGATGTCACCCTCGGAAATAGCCTCAACGGGGCAGTTGGGAAGACAGGTGCCGCAAGCGACACACTTGTCGGTGATAACGTAAGCCATTGTAATTTAATCGATTAAGTTTATAGATGTTTTAAAACGTATTCCAGTGTGAATTGTCGCCTGAATAAGAGGGGCGAAATCCGGTGCAAAAATAAGTCTTTTTTGTCAGATTTCCACCTCTTTTCCCATAAAAATATGGTCCGGGAGGTGGAAGTCTGAGTGGAAATGACTGTCGGCAGGGATGTCAGGGGATGAAAATCTTGCTGACGTATGAACCGCGCTTGACGATGATGATGCCGTGGGCGTTGTCGCGTGAGGGAAGCCTGCGGCCATCGATTGTGAAGTATTCTTCCGGCATTGTGTCTTCCGGGTCGAGCATATCCTGTTCGATATGGTCAATCGCGGATTTGCCGCTGACACCTTCAAGATGGAAATTTTTCACTTCCCATGTCGATGCGTTTTCCGTGGTGGAGGTATAACGGAAGCCCACCTTGACTTTCTTGCCGGCCCAGGGTGTCAGGTCGACAAGGGAGGAGTTGAGGAAGGTCCATTTGTTGCCGAGGGGCCATCTGCGTACATTCAGCGGGTGGTCTTCCCCGTCGACACGGGCTATCACTGTCAGCTCGGAGTAGGGTGCTTCGGAGTAATTGACCGCGTGGTCGAATTCAAACCATGCCGATTTGTATTCCGAGAGATCTATCTCGGGAGTCAGGAGGGTCGCGTCGGTGTCGTAGCGGGTAAGGTTGGATGTCGGTCCGCGTGAACCGGTGCCTTTCCATCCGTAGTCGGCTGTGTTGCTCCATACGCTGATTCCTGAAGCTGAGCCGGGAGCCAGTTCGACGGTGCATCCGCCGGTCTGGCCCAGGAATGTGGAGGCGTAGATTTCCACCGGAGTGGCGGCTTTGTCGCGGATGGTGGCTCCGCCGGTGAATGCCTGGCTCTTGACAGAGGTCAATGGACTGAACGGTTCGCCGATGGAGTCCCCCCAGATATACTGCGCGAGGTTGGGGAAGTCGACAAACGGGTTGCGGTTTCCCTGGAATTTTTCCACTGCGTTGTTGCGGACGGCTTCGATTTCATCCACTACGTCGGTCTTGGCCCAATCGAGGTAAAGGGTGTAGGCCCATTCCTGGAGGGTGGGATAGGCCTCGGTCTTGAGGATGCGCACCGACTGGTCGCCGCTCCAGGTGAAGTTCTGGTAGGCGGTTGCCATGTAGAAATATCCTCTTGCGAAGTCACCTTTCCACTGATCTCCCGGTTCCCAATAGCGGTATGCCTGGGTCTCCGGATCGCCGTTGCGGGTGCCGACCTTTGTGACCCCGTTGCCACGCCATTCGACATCGACATTTGCCATCGGGTAGTTGCTCTTATGGTTGTTGATGGTGCTCTGGCAAGGCATCAGGTTATAGAGGTCTTTGTATGCGTTGTTCTCCGCTCCGCCCCACCAGCTTTTTGGGAAGGAATGCTCGATGTTCATTCCGCTGACACTGGAGCCTCGCGAGCCGAAGGTGAACTCGTCGGCGGAATAGCGGTCGCGCACCTGGCCTCCGTCCATCATGTCGGTGGCGTAGAAGGCCCACCAGGTCTTGACGTTCCCTGAACCGTAGCTCAGCATGGCCACGTCATTGGTGACAATCTCATGGATGGCCTGTTTCAGTTCACGGCCCGTCAGACCGTCGAGCGGGGCATAATAATCAAGTGGAATCTGCGCGGCGGCTCCTAACGCGGAAGCCGCGCAAAAGAAAGAGAGTAGGGTTCTGTTCATCTGCAGGTAATGTTTTTTCAATGGTTTGGCTGCAAATATACGCAATAATCCGGATTTTTCAGTAACTTAGCGGAGCAATTCCTTATTTGAATCAAAAACGACACATAAAAAATGTATAATACCGACCCACGGACAGTGGTGACCCTCGATGCCGGAGGTACGAATTTCGTATTCGGGGCTATGAAGGGTTGTGAATTTGTCACTGAACCGCTTACGATGCCTTCACGCGCCCATGACCTTGACCTTTGCCTTGAGACAATGGTCGAAGGTTTCCAGACCATCATCAATCGTCTTGAGGAGCGTCCTGTGGCTATTTCCTTTGCTTTTCCCGGACCTGCCGACTACGTCAACGGGATTGTCGGCGGTTTTCTCCCCAATTTCCCCTCGTTCCGCGACGGCGTGGCGCTCGGGCCGTTCCTGAGCCGCAAGTTCGGTCTGCCGGTGTTCATCAACAACGACGGCGACCTGTTTGCTTTCGGGGAGGCGACAGCCGGTGTGTTGCCTGAGATAAACGCCAAGGTGGCGGCAGCCGGTGGTGACCGTCAGTACCGCAACCTGCTCGGCTACACATTCGGGACCGGTCTTGGAATCGGCTCGGTTGTCAACGGCGCGCTGAATCTCGGCAACAATTCATGTGTCGAGACCTTCTGTCTCCCCTTCAAGCGCGACCACGGTAATATGGTGGAGGATTTCGCCGCCATCAGGGCGGTCACCCGTGTCTATGGGGAACTGACCGGCAACCCGTCGCACGGCCTGACTCCGCGTGACATATGCGACATCGCCGACGGGAAGGCTGGTGCTGCAAACGGTGTTGCTCCCTCCGAGACTGAGGTCGAGGCAGCCCGGGAGGCTTTCCGCCGTTTCGGCGAGGCTGCCGGTGACGCGATGGCCACGGCTGTTACTCTGACCGATTCGCTGATTGTTCTTGGCGGAGGACTTACCGGCGCGGCGCGTCATATCCTCCCCGCTCTTCTCAAAGAGTTGCGCTCAAGCCTGAACACTTTGGAAGGTGCTGAGGTCGGACGTGTGCAGATGAAAGTCTTCAATCTCGATGACCCTGCCGAATTCGATATGTTTGTGAAGGGTGATGCCCGTCCGCTGAAAGTCTACGGTTCGGAAGAGACTGTGGTCTATGACCCGATGAAACGTACAGGTGTCTGCCTGTCGCGGCTTGGTGCGTCCCGCGCGATTTCAATCGGCGCGTATGCCTACGCCCTGTCGCGTCTCGATGCCGTCTCCATGAAATGATGCGGTGACCCTCCGGTTCTCCGGCGGCTGAGATGTCAGTTGCCGGAGAAGAGGGCGCCTACTCCCAGCAGGCGGTCATAACGGTCGCCGGGGGCGCGGTAATAGACATAGACAAGATACTCGTTGACGGTCTGGTAGTGATCACCTTCTATTGGGGCGGTCAGACCGCGTGTAGAGCCTTTCGGCACCACAAGATACTGATAGTTGTATGCCCCTTGTTTGAGCGGCAGGAGCTTTTCGTAGCGTCCTGTCGAGGGGTTGTATTCCATTCGCGACGCGGGGTTGAATTTGCGCTGCATGAAATCTCCGTCAAGATATATCTCCGCGTCGGGGTAGGGGAGCATGTCGAGCGAGAAGAAGACCATCACATAGTCGGCCTCGGTGTCTGACTCCTCGGAGTTGTATTCACGGATGAAATATCGGCCGTGTTGGGTGCTGTCGTATTGGTATTCGCGGTGGGCGCGGGGTTTGTCGAGGTTGAGGATATGATGGTACCAGGGGGCGTGGTATTCGATATGGTCTTCCCCCATTCCGGGATAAAGGTTGTTGATAGTCTCCATTCGGCGGTATTCGTTGCCGGCGGAGAAAATCAGTGCGGGTATATGTTCGTAGATGGCCCGTGAGCCCATCAGGCGCGAGGGATGGCCAAGCACCACTGAGTTGTCGAGACGCCCGTTCTGCGTGACGACGACGCGCAGGTCCGTGTTGATGTCGCGTATGCGGGTGTTACGGGTGTCGATGTCGAGCGAGAGTTGCTGGCTGGCGTCGTTGTAATCTATGTCGGTACGGGAGGTGACGCTTCCGCTGACGGAGACCGCTCCCTCCTGCACCATGAACCTGACTTGGAGGAGGATTTCCTCCGGGTCATCCTCGGGATAGACCTGCAGGAGGTAGTTGCCGGAGATGTTGAACCGGAAATCTTTGTTGGGGAGATAGATGGAGTAGTGGACGTAATGGGCGGTCGTGGCGCGGGAGTATGCGTAATCCTCGATGTCGGCGTAGTTGAAGCCGTCAAATACCTCGGTGTCGACAAGCTGCCCGGGGCTCCAGTCGGCGTTGCAGTGGTGGATTGAATAACGGAGATAGCTGCGTTCCTCCCCCATCATGTCGAAACCGATTACCAGGCGGTTGTCTCCCCCGAGGGTCAGGACAGGGGGCGCGAGACGGTTTCCCTCGACGTTGATGGTCAATGACCGTATGTCGGGGGAGAAGATGGCGGTGGAGGTGTCGGCCGTTCGGTTCGCGAGGAGGGCGAATGGCAGCAACAGCAGGGACAGGAGGAGGTATCTCACGGGTGGTGGGTTTTGGGTTGGGAAGTCTTTTTCTTGTCGGGCTATCGCCTTACCATTGGATGGGGGATTGGCCGTGGGAGAGGAGGTAGGCGTTGGCACGGGAGAAGTGGTGGCCGAAGAAGCCGCGATGGGCGGAGAGGGGTGATGGATGGGGTGAAGTCAACACCAGATGGCGGCTGGTGTCAATCAAGGCTGTCTTGCGGATTGCGTAGCTCCCCCAGAGGATGAATACGAGGTTGTCGCGGTCGCGTGAGAGGCGGCTGATGACGAGGTCAGTGAATTGCTCCCAGCCGTGGCCTTGGTGTGACCCGGCGTGGTTGGCTTCGACGGTGAGGGTGGCGTTGAGCAGCAACACCCCCTGTGTGGCCCAGCGGGAGAGGTCGCCCTCGGCAGGGATGGGTGCGCCGGTGTCGTCGCTTACCTCCTTGAAGATGTTGACCAGCGAGGGTGGCATCCTGACTCCGGGATTGACCGAGAAGCAGAGTCCGTTGGCCTGTCCGGGGCCGTGATAGGGATCCTGGCCGAGTATGACCACCTTTACTTTGTCGAAGGGACAGGCATCGAAGGCGGCGAAGATTTTCCCTGCTGGGGGATAGACTTCACGGGTCGCATATTGGGAACGGGCGAATTCGGCTGTCTGCCGGAATCCTGGCGACTCGAAGATGTCGGCCAGTTCGGTTTTCCAGCTGGGGTCTATTCTTACATTCATAATGTCCGGGGAAAGGGGGAGGGGG
The DNA here is from genome assembly GCA_900548705.1 of uncultured Porphyromonadaceae bacterium. Lineage (GTDB taxonomy): Bacteria > Bacteroidota > Bacteroidia > Bacteroidales > Muribaculaceae > UBA7173. The sequence goes on from URLF01000020.1 coordinate 24,381, forward strand.
GAACGGAAGACAGGCCCGCTCGCGCGGGGCGGGCAGGCCTGTCGTTGGGGTTATAATCGCGCGGGATTATTCAGATGAACAATTGTAGCGGGATTGATTATTTCTCCATGATGGTCACGCAACGGTCGAGGGTGAGGCACTTGTCGCCAAGGTCTACACGGTTGCCGTTGTTGGTGGTTGCCTCAAGCTGGCTTTCGGGAACACCGTAGCGGAGGAGCTGGTTCTTGACACCGTTCACGCGGTTGTGACGCAGACGGACGTTGATCTTGTCGTTACCGGTGTAGTTGTCGGCCCAGCCGGTGAGGACGTAGGTCTTTTTGGTATCCTTCATGACGTTTGCGACAGACTGGAGAACCTTGCGGTCAACAGAGGTCAGGGTGTAAACGTCGCAGGGGTAGTAGATGGTAGCGAGGGGAGCTTCGGGCACCTTCTCTACGACCTTCTCAACGGGACGGTTGAGGCAGGCGCGGAGCTGGTTCTCGAGGTCGGCGATCTTGGCATCAGCCTCGGCCAGACGAGCGCGGTACTCGTCGCAGTTCTCTGCGGGAGGACAAACGGGAACGATGGGTGCGCTCCAGTCGGTCTTGTTGAATTTGTAGGTAGCGGTCAGCAGGGCCTCGCCGATAACCTGGGTCTTGCCCCAAGAGTCGGAGTGGTTGGAGACAGCGGTAGCGCGGAGGTCGAGACCGAGAGCGAAGTGCTTGGTGATGTTGAACTCCTGAGTGAGACCGGCGCGGATGGTGACAACGCGGTCGTGGCAGTTGTGCCATTTAGCCTTTGTCTCACCTTCCTTGGCATATTTGGTAAGGGTCCAGTAGAGACCGCCACCGGCGTAAACATAAGCGTTGTAAACGCGACCGGGACGATAGCCACACCACCAGTTGGTGAGGTTCAGCATAACGTCGAATGAAGGACCGAAGTAGTTCTGCTTGGTCTTGAAATATTTGCCATCATAGATGTGCTCATCGGGACGTGCGCCGATGGAAACCTCGTTGTCGAGCTTTGAAAGTCCTTTGACAGAGAGGAAGTCAGCACCACCACGGATACCCAGCAGGGGTGAGAACCACTTGCCTACATAGAGGGAAGCGGCGGGAGCGAAACGGTCGCCGAAGGGGCGATGGCTGTCATCGTCGGTGAAACCGACAGAAACACCGCCTTCACCCTGGATGAACCAGTTGTCAGAGAACTTGTTGAAGAGGTAACCTTGAGCAGGATCTTCAACGTAAGTTACTTCCTGAGCGTTCTGAGCAACAGCGGTACCTGCGAGCAGAGCGCAGCCGAGTGCTAAAAGGTAACTCTTTTTCATAGATAAGTAAAACGTTGTGTATTTGATGTTTGAATTTTCTTTCGGTTTTAAAGCAAAGCTTAAGAGGGATGCCGCCGGGTGTCATTCATACCCAGCTGGCTCTCACGAAATTTGCCGCTAAGTTACGGAATTTTTTTCGATTCTTTCACAAAATAAACAATAATCTGCGAAAAAAAGTTGAAAAAGTGTCATAACTGGTCAAATAAATACCGCCGACCCATCATTTTCAGGCAGATGGGTCGGCGGTGATATGGTAATTTCCTGTGGCAAATCAGATACGGTGGATGAACTTGAGCACCTGAGTGGTGATATTTTCCGGAGTAAAGCCGAATTTCTCGTCAAGCACCTTGTAAGGAGCCGACGCGCCGAAACGGTCAAGTCCGTAGACCATTCCGTGGGGGCCTACGACGCCACGCAGGGTCGAGGGGAGTCCGGCGGTGAGCCCGAAGACAGGCACTCCGGCAGGAATCACGCTGCGGCGGTATTCCTCATCCTGGCTCTCGAAGAGACCTACTGAGGGAACGGAAACCACGCGGCAGGGCACCTCCCCGGCCATAAGCTGGAGAGCCACCTCGCAAAGCAGCGATACCTCGGAACCGTTGCCGACCAGAACCACTTTGGGATGAGGGGTGTCCATCACGACATATCCTCCCTGACGCGCGCCCTGAGCCTCCTCATAGCGGTTGCCCGTGGCTGCGGGAAGGTCTTTCACATCCTGGCGGGTGAAAATCAGGGCAGTGGGAGTCTTGTCATTCTCCATCGCCATCTGCCAGGCCACGGTGGTCTCTACCGCGTCGGCCGGACGGAGGACGAGCATTGAGGGACGTCCCGAAAGGTTGTGAAGCTCCTCCATCAGGCGAATCTGTGCCTCCTGCTCGATGGGCTGGTGGGTCGGGCCATCCTCACCGACACGGAACGCGTCGTGGCTCCAGACATATTTCACCGGAAGCTCCATGAGGGCCGCCATACGGATGGCCGGCTTCATGTAGTCGGAGAACACGAAGAATGTGCCGCAGGCGGCAATCAGGCCGCCGTGAAGGGCGATACCGTTCATAATCGAAGCCATGGTCAGCTCGGCGACACCGGCCTGCAGGAACGCGCCTGTGAAATCGCCGTTGATGAGCTGGTGGGTCTTCTTGAGGAAGCCGTCGGTCTTGTCGGAGTTGGCGAGGTCGGCCGAGGAGACAATCATGTTCTTCACCTTCTCGGCAAGCACGCCCAGGACAGTGGCCGACGCGTTGCGGGTGGCGATGTTGGCTTTCTGCACGATTGCGGCATAGTCGATTTCGGGAAGCTTGCCGTTGATGAAGTTGTCAAGCTGCTCGGCCAGTTCGGGGTTTGCCTTGGCCCATTCGGCTTCCTCGGCGTGACGCTTTGCCACGATGGCGCGCAATTCCTCGTTGCGGTCGTCGTAAAGCTTCTGCACGTCGTCGGGAATCTTCCAGGGATCGGCGGGGTCTGCCCCGAGGTTCTCGATGGTCTTGGCGAAATCAGCTCCCGACTTGCTCAGGGGCTGCCCATGGGTCGAGCACTGACCCTCGAAGTTCTCCCCGTCGGCGGTGACGGCTCCCTTGCCCATCACGGTGTGGCCGATGATGAGGGTGGGGCGTTTCTGCTCGGCCTGGGCCTTGGTGATGGCGTCGGCGATGGCGTCGGCATCGGTGCCGTCAACCTCCAGCACGTTCCAGTTCCAGGCACGGTATTTGGTTGCCACATCCTCGTCGTCCACAGCGTCTACCATCGTCGAGAGCTGCACGCGGTTGCTGTCATAGAACATGATCAGGTTGTGGAGACCGAGGTAACCGGCGATACGGCCGGCACCTTGGGAAATCTCCTCCTGGATGCCGCCGTCGGAGATGAAGGCATATGGCTTATGGGCGACCACATCGCCGAAACGGGCCTGGAGGAAACGCTCGCCGATGGCGCATCCGACAGCCATGGTGTGTCCCTGGCCGAGAGGACCCGAGGTGTTCTCGATACCTCTGTGGGGGTCGAGTTCGGGATGTCCCGGGCAGACGCTGCCCCACTGGCGCAGCTGCTGAAGCTCATCGATGGTGAACTTGCCGGTCAGGGCTAACACCGCGTAGAGCATCGGAGACATATGGCCCGGGTCAAGGAAGAACCGGTCACGGGCAATCCACTCGGGATCATCGGGGTCGGTCACGAGGAAGCGGGAATAAAGCACGTTGACGAAGTCTGCACCGCCCATGGCGCCGCCGGGATGGCCCGACTTCGCTTTCTCTACCATGGAGGCTGACAGCACCCTGATGGTGTCTGCCGCGCGGTCGATAATGGTCTTGTCCATAAAAAGTGTTTATTGGTAAGGTATTCCACGCGTGGAACGTCCGGATGTCGGGCAATGTTCACGCGTGGAATTCGGTTTTTTCAGAATCAGAGGGCATTGGCGATCTCTTCCTCCTCATCTACCGGAATGTCGGTGTTGACATTCCTGGAGCCTACGAGACCGTAGAAGAGGAGATAGCCGAGACAGCCGACAATCAGCCAGTAGGAGGCCATATAGCCTGCGCTCTTGGCAATCACCTGCTGAACCAGGGGGATGATACCGCCGCCGACAACCATCATCATAAAGATGCCGGAAGCCTGGGCGGTGTATTTTCCGAGACCCTCGACGGCGAGGTTGAAGATGCCGCCCCACATCACTGAGGTGCAGAGACCGCAGAGAATCAGCAGGTATGCGCTGACGGGGACGCGGGCGGTGATGACCGCTCCGGTCTCGGCGTCAACCGAGCTGTAGATGAAGTCAGGCACGGGGAGAGTCACCGAGGAGGGTATCAGGATGGCGCAGATGACGAAAATCAGCGCTGTGGTGGACACCACGATGAGCTGGGTCTTGGATGAGACCACGCCGGAGATGACCGAAGAGAGCAGACGGCCGCAGAGCATCAGCAGCCAGTAGATGGCCACGATGGTGCCGGCGATGGCAGATGCCGCGCCAACGACACCCGCGCCGTTCGCGCCCTGGTCGGAGAGGTAGAAGTTGAGAGTGCCGGGGATGCCGACCTCGATACCCACATAGATGAAGATGCCGATCACACCGAGGACAGTGTGGCGGAAGTTCCAGGGGGAGTGGGTGTATTTGGGCTGTACCTTCTTGCCGTTTGATTTGTTGGGCTCGGGGATGGCCACGAAAGAGATGACGATGAACGAGGCCACGAACACACCGATGGCAATCCAGAGGAGGGGCTCGACGGTAGACATGGTGGTCGATTTGGAGAGCTCACCGACAAGCACACCCACGAAGAGGGGGGTCAGGGTGCCGGTCAGGGAGTTGAACGAGTTGCCCACCTGGAGGAGCTGGTTACCCTTGTTGCCACCTCCGCCGAGGAGGTTGAGCATAGGGTTTACGACGGTGTTGAGCATGCAGACACAGAAGCCGCAGATGAACGCGCCGAGCAGGTAGACGGCGAAGTTGAAGTCCATGCCGCCGAGCTGGAGGCTCGAAATCCACTGCACGAGCAGACCGGCCACACCGACCGCCATCGCCCAGAGGGCTGTTTTCTTGTATCCTATTTTCTGGAGAAGCTTTCCGGCGGGAATACCCATGAAGAGGTAAGCCAGGAAGTTCATCATGTTACCCATCATTCCCAGTACGGAGTTACCCTCGTACTGGTATCCCCATATCGTGCCGATGGGGGCGGCGAGGTTGGTGACGAACGAGATCATCGCGAACAGGAAGCACATCGCGACGATGGCTATCAGGCGTCCGTTCCCTGAAGTCTTTGAGGCTGTTGTGGAATTTGCCATTGTTCAGTTTTTAGGTGTTATTAGTTTGGTAAGAAGGTTGATTTGATTGATTTATTCAAGTCTTGATTTTTCAGTTGTGGCTGAGGTTTTGGCGCGGCCTGTGACGGCCCTCGCGCTATTTCCCGCAAATTTACGAAAAAATCCCCACGCGTCAATACTCCCTGGGGCCGAAAATGGCCGACCCGACCCTCACGAGGGTCGAACCGCACTCCACGGCCAGGGGGTAATCGTCGCTCATCCCCATCGAGACGGTGGAGAATCCGCGCAGGTCGGGATAGTCTGCCAGAATTCGGTCGTAGACCGAGCGTATGGCCTTGAAGTCAGCCTCGATTCTGGCGGTGTCGTTGGTGTTGGAGGCCATCCCCATAACGCCGCAGACATGCACCGCCTGGAGCTTCTCGAAGCCGCGGCCGTCGAACCATGCGAGCAGTTCCTCGGGGGTGAACCCGAATTTTGTCTCCTCACGGGCCACATGGAGCTGCATCAGCACATTCTGCACAATCCCCTGCCTGACGGCCTCGCGGTCTATCTCCTCAAGCAGACGGACGGAATCGACGCTCTCTATCAGCGCCGGACGCAGCCTCAGCAGCTGTTTTACCTTGTTGGTCTGCAGGTGGCCGATGAAATGCCAGCAGTAATCCTCCGAGCCGAGTTCGGCCACTTTGGCCGCCAGCTCCTGCACGCGGCTCTCGCCGAAAAGCCTCTGACCTGCCTCATGGGCCTCGCGCAGGGCCTCGACGGGATGGAACTTGGAAACAGCGACAAGCCCGACCCCGTCAGGCAATGACTGCCTGACAGACCCGAGCCGTGACTGTATTGATGTCTGGGGTGACATGGCTGTTTATTCGGCGGGAGACTCCGCGGGTTTGCCTGAAAGGTCGGCGCCGTAGACATCGAGGTAAGAGGTCTCTGAAATCGAAACGATGTCGAAGTCGGCCATGGTGCCCTTCATGCCCTCCATGAAATTGTCGTAGGCGTGCTTGAAGTTGTTGCCTGCGACCAGAATCAGCGACACCGATTTCTTCTCGGCGGCGGTCTTCTCGTCGATGGTGATGAAGGCGACCTTCACCAGATACCATTTGTCGGCGGAGTCGTCGCGGAAAATCTCGGCTATCTTGGTGCTTTTTGCTGAGGAGACCACGAAATCGCCCGAGATGAAGGGTGCCTGCTCCTTGGTGATGCGGGCCACAGCCTCGGTGATTGAGAGGGAGTCGGCCAGGAAGGTGTCGGTGACTTTTTTAACAGCCCCGTTCTCCTGGAGTTTGTCATAGCGGACCTTGCATTCGAACCAGCTTGCCATATTCTTTGTCGTATTTATTGGGTTAATCGATAGAATTTGTTAAATTTGCCGCCGGACAGGCTACGACACGGAAGCCCTCTGCGGAAACGACTACAAAGTTACTCCGAATTTTCAACCCGTGCAACTTAAAACTGTTTAAATAATGGCAGCAGCCGGACATGACACTCCCGACCCCCGCACCCGTCCCGGATTCCTGCGGCGCGTGGCCGAACTTTATACCGGCGGCTTCCGGGAGATGACGGTGGGGCGCACCCTCTGGGTAATCATCCTGATAAAGCTCGCCATCATGTTCCTGGTCTTCAAGCTGTTCTTTTTCCCTGACCGGCTGGCCCGCGACTACGACAACGACGACCAACGTGCCCGCGCCGTGAGAAGCTCCCTGACCGACTCCCGGCGCTCCGCCCCCGACGGAAACGAATCAACCTATAATAAACACCAAAATCTTCTGCCTGATGAATGATTTGCTCAGCACGGTCGACTGGTCAAGAGGCCAGTTCGCCCTGACGGCCATGGTCCACTGGCTTTTCGTCCCCCTGACGATAGGCCTGTCGCTGATTGTGGCCATTATGGAAAGCATCTATCTCAAGACCAAAGCCGAGAGATGGAAGAGGCTCACCAAGTTCTGGATGCTGCTGTTCGGCATCAATTTCGCCTGCGGCGTGGCCACCGGCATCATCCTCGAATTCGAGTTCGGCACGAACTGGTCCAATTACTCCTGGTTCGTCGGGGACATCTTCGGCGCCCCGCTGGCCATCGAGGGTATAGCGGCTTTCTTCCTGGAATCGACATTCATCGCCGTGATGTTCTTCGGGTGGAAGAGGGTCAGCCCCGGGTTCCATCTCCTCTCGACCTGGCTCACCGCGCTGGGTGTCTGCCTGTCTGCCTACTGGATTCTGGTGGCCAACGCCTGGATGCAGTATCCCGTCGGGATGGAGTTCGACCCCGCCCAGATGCGCAATGTGATGGTCTCCTTCGCCGACGTGGCCCTCTCGCCGGTGGCTGTCAACAAATTCTTCCACACCGTCCTTAGCGGATGGGTGCTTGGAGCCGTGTTCGTTGTCGGGGTGAGCTGCTGGTTCATCTGGAAGAAAAGCAACCTCGAGTTTGCCAAGGACTCGATGAAGATAGCCTCCTGGGTAGGTCTGGCCGGTATCGTCCTGACGATGTGGACCGGCGACGGTTCGGCCGTGGAGGTCTCAAAGGTGCAGCCTATGAAGCTCGCCGCCATGGAGGGGCTTTACGACGGCACAAGCGGCCAGTCGCTCGTAGGATTCGGCATCCTCGACCCGTCGAAACAACGTACAGACGGCAAGAATCCGATGCTGATGGAGGTCTCCATCCCCAAAGGGCTTTCGATACTTGCCCGTCATAATCCCGACGCTTACATCCCAGGCATCAACGACCTTATTGAGGGACGTGAGACCGGCCCTGACGGGGAGATGGTGACTACCCTCAGCTACGCCGAGAGGATAGAGGCCGGACGACGCGCCCAGGAAGCCCTCCGCCAGTATGACGCGGCTTCGGCCGCGGGGGACACCGCCGGGATGGAGGCCGCATCCCAAGCCCTGAAAGCCGACTTCCGCTATTTCGGATACGGCTATCTCGAATCTCCCGACGAGGCTGTGCCCCCCGTGGCGCTCACCTTCTATGCCTTCCGCGTGATGGTGATGGCGGGCGGCTACCTGTTGCTTTTCTTCCTGGTCACCCTCTTCCTGAGCTACCGCAAACCGCAGCATCTTGAGAGCGGCTGGCTGGTGTTCTTCGGTCTGCTGACCATCCCCGTTGTGTGGATTGCCAGCGAGGCCGGCTGGATTGTGGCCGAGATGGGCCGTCAGCCATGGGTGATTGAGGGGTTGCTGCCCACCCGCGCCGCTGTCAGCGCGATACCCTCCGGGTCGGTTCAGCTGACCTTCTGGATGTTCGTGGTGGTGTTCGCCGGGTTGCTCACAGCCGAGATTTCCATCATGTGCCGCGAGATTTCCAAAGCCTCGCGCCGCGACATTCTCGCCGGTGAGGAAGCCTGACCTCGCTTCTGACATTTACATAATTCCTAACGATTAAATTTCGACAAAGTGGAAGCTTTACAGATATATTGGTGGTTCGTCATCTCGCTGCTTGGCGGGCTGCTGGTCTTCCTGCTCTTCGTGCAAGGGGGACAAACGATGATATGGCAGGCGCGGTCGCTTGAGCGCAAGTCGCTGCTGGTAAACGCCCTCGGGCGCAAATGGGAACTGACATTCACGACCCTCGTAACCTTCGGCGGAGCCTTCTTCGCCTCCTTCCCCCTCTATTACTCCACCAGCTTCGGGGGAGCCTACTGGCTCTGGATGCTGATACTGCTGAGTTTCATCCTCCAGGCCGTCAGCTATGAGTTCCGCTCCAAACCGGCCAACATCTTCGGCACACCGGTCTATGACCTCTTCCTCTGGATCAACGGCTTCTTCGGATGCGTGCTGCTTGGCTGCGCCGTCGGCATGCAGTTCTTCGGTGCCGACTTCATCGTCTCCCGCCAGAGCATCCTCGACAGCGGTTCACCCGTGATTTCGGTCTGGAACGACAGCCACGGACTTGAACAGATATTCAGCCTGCGTCCCCTGCTGCTCGGATTCGCCATCTTCTTCCTGGCGCGCACACTGGCCGCCATGTTCTTCGTCAAGAGCGTCATGACCCCCGACGAGGCCGGTTTCGTCAAGGAGATGCGCAACAGGATTCTCGTCAACGGATGTGTCTTCGTGCTGTTCTTCCTCGCCTTCCTCTTCGCGCTGTTCACCGCCCAAGGCTACACCACCCAGCCGGACGGCAGTGTGGTTCCCGTCGGATGCAAATATTTCTACAACTTGATAGACCTCTGGTGGCTCGGTGCAGCGTTGCTGCTGGGCGTGCTGATGGTGCTGTATGGAGTGCTTCGCGCCTCCTTCGACGGCAAATTCGCCCGGAAGGCATTCTGGTGGACAGCCGTCGGGGTGGTTATGGTGGTCACCTCCCTGCTCTGTGCCAACGGCTACAACAACACCGCCTTCCTCCCCTCGGTCAGCAACCCCGACAGCTCCCTGACCATCGCCAACGCCTCCTCCACCGAGTTCACCCTCAGAGTCATGGCGTGGGTTACCCTCCTGCTCCCCATCGTCATCGGCTACATCGCCTATGTCTGGCACAAGATGACCTCCCCGGCCCTCACCCCCGAGGAGCTTGCCGCCGACGACCACAAATATTGATGCCGCTCGCTCTCTCGCAGATGATAACGTGAAATCTCGCGGATTACTACCATATAACTCGCGGATTACGACTTGATAATAAAGTAAAGTCTCGCAGATTACGCGGATTACGCAGATTGCCATCCGGATGGAATAT
>URLF01000021.1 GCA_900548705.1 uncultured Porphyromonadaceae bacterium
TCGTCATAGACCACAGGACCGGTGTAGACACCGATTTGTTTCCAGGCGTCTATCTTGCGGGCGAACTCATCGGTAGAGGGAAGTGTGGTACGGATACCGGCATCTACCCCCTCCTTGTACTGGCTCTGATGGAACACCTGCCGGGCAAGGGAGTCGGAAAGCTGCGCCTCAGCCACACCCTTCTTCTTATCCACGGTAATCTTGGTGATACCGTGGTTGCGGGCATTTATGGAGTCTGTGATGTAGTTCTCAAAATCGGAATAGTTAACCTCTTTCGACACGGAATTGTCATCGAGGTAGAACATCGCGAAAAGGAACAGCGTGATGACAGCATACATCCAGTACATGCTGAACTTTATCTGGGGCTTTTTCTTCGGGCTGCCCCCTTGAGGTGTCGGTGATGCCATACTGGTCAGTCGAGATCAGGGATTTCTGTTATAGGTGCGTCCGCCCAAAGCTCCTCAAGATTATAGAGCTGGCGGGTCTCGCGGGTGAAGATATGGACAAGCGTGTCGCCATAATCGATGACAATCCACTGGGCGTTACGGTAGCCATCATAATTGTAAGGCTTTATGCCGTAGTTATCAAGCAGATAGTCACGCACCGAGTCGGCGATTGCAGCCACCTGCTGGCTGGAATTGCCCTGACAGATGATAAACTCCGACACTGGCGCGGATTCGATTTCAGACAAATCCACGACTGTGATTGAGCGGCCTTTCCGTTCCTGGATGCCTTCTATGATCATCGGACGCAGATCCGTTATATTGTTCGCTGGGGTGACAGTTGTTGTTTTAGTCATCTAATAGTTGAAAGGTTTGAACTGCAAAGTTAGCAAAAATATTGAAACGCCACTGAAAAAAACGACGTTTCAATGATGGTTTATACTCAGATAACAAAAATCAGGCCAAAAAGTAAGCCGGGATATAAAATAATTCTTTATAATGGTTAAAATTCATATTGAGAAGTCATTCATAATGCATTGTCTTTGCGGGAGAAATCCTTGACACGAGCGACGCTGGGATAAGCATAAGAAGGGCACCGAGAAACACAGCCCCGCCATTGATGGCTATGATATGCCAGAGGTTGATTTCCACCGGGACATAAGCGAGGAAATACGCCTCGGGGTCAAGCGGTATGATATGGAGGCTCTTCTGCAACAGAAGCAGCCCCAGACCGACAACATTCCCTATAAGGAGTCCCAGACCGATAACCCGCCCTCCGAGCAACATGAATATCCGGCGAATCTGGGAGTCAGTCGCCCCCAACGACTTCAACACACCTATCATTCTGACCCGCTGGAGAATGAGGATGAAAACGCAGCTTATAAGCGTGAAGCCACTGACCAGGCTCATTATGACAAGTATCACCACCACATTGGCATCAAGCAACGCGAGCCAGTTGAAATACATTGCCCCGGTATCAAAAACCGTGGTGACATTCACCCCGGAGGTCAGCTCTCCTGAGGCATACCGCCGGGACAGCGTTTCCTGCAGGCGTTTCGACGCGGAGTCAATATCCGCCATTGAAAGCCCTCTGATTTCCACCGCGTCAGCCTCGTCCACCTCTAACCGGCGGAGTTTCCTGAGCATATCATAATCGCCATAGGCGGTCAGGCGGTCATAATCACCGAAGTTGCTGGAATATATCCCGCAGACCTCCAGACGGCGGAGCTTCAATGCGCCATCCACGAAAAAACATCCGTCGACTTTGTCACCGACCGACAACGACAACTTCCCCGCAGTAAGTGAGGAGATAACTATATCAGTTGGGGATTTTCCGAGCGCCCCTTCTATCAGGTTTCCTTGTTCAAATGAAGAATCATGCCCTTCACCATAACCGTTTAGCACTACCCCCGCAAAGTTGTCGGGAGTCTTCAACACCACCGGCTGACGTATGGTCATAGCCACTTTCCCATCCGGAATCGCCTCACTGACAGCCTCAAGCATCGCTGGTGCGAAAACAACCACATCCTTCTCCCCCTCGACATATCGTCCGAGAGGGCCTATGGTCAGTTGTGCCTCGAACCCCGTGACCTTATGGGTGATGGCCTCCTGGAATCCGACGACAACAGACATTGATATCATCAACACGACGACGGCAAGCGCGACCCCTCCCACCGCGATTCCCACGGCAGGTGACTTCCGCGCTCCATCGCCGGGAGCGAGACGCAATCGCCGGGCTATGAATATTTCTGTCTTCACGCGACAAAGTTAACAAAAAAAAATCATCCACGGAATCCAATCCATAGTAAACCTTACCTCCCCCCAATTGCGTTGTATGATAAACGAAACCGACAAGGACGAGCCGGAATAAAGCACGTTCAACTATGTATCTTTCATTCTTTAAATATCTGGGATAATGAAAATCAATCCGAAACTGCATCTGAAGCTCAAGCTGAAGTTCGCCCTCCTGATATTCCTCATGGGGGTCGCGCTGACAGCACTGGCCCTCCCGGCTGTCGCCCAAGATGTCGACACGCTCAGGGTTGTGACCGACGACGAACTGATCGTCAAATCATCGCCGACCGGAATCAAAGTGGAGGAGGTGAATCCCTCGGAGGATTTCACCCCTCCCGAGCCGCCGGCCTTGAACGGGAATCCTATGGGACTTGACACACTGTTCACCATCACCGGACGCCCCCAGACAATATACGCCCGTCCCGCATCCTGGACATATTCCGATCCCTGGTGGCACGGCATGTGGATAAACACCGCCGTATACGCCGGGGCTTTTGTCGGCACACTATTCGTCCTTGAATGCCTCCCGGAAGACGCCACGGCCTGGAACCGCGCCGAACTCCGTCAGGATCCATTCTGGAAACGCTGGTATCAGAACATCTTCAAAAAAGGCCCGGAATGGGACCATGACAAATTCATATTCAACTATGTCCTCCACCCATATGCCGGGGCTGCCTACTTTATGGCGGCGCGAACATGCGGTTTCAATTTCTGGCAATCGTTCCTGTATAGCGCGTGTATCTCCACCATCGGCTGGGAATTCGGCATCGAGGCCTGTATGGAACGTCCCTCATACCAGGACCTGTTCATAACCCCGGTTGTAGGCAGTCTTATGGGTGAGGGATTCTACCGCCTGAAACGTATGATTGTCGACCGCGACTATTATGTGCTTGGCTCGAAAGTCATAGGCCACATATGCGCGTTTTTCCTTGACCCCGTCAATGAAGTTGTCGGATTGCTAAGCCACCCATCAGACTGCCGCACAATCGGCCCCGGATGCCTACAGTCACAACCGCTGCTGATTCCATCTCCGGGTGCGTCATCCACCCCTTCCATAGGCTTCTCCATAGCCGCCACATTCTGACCCTGACATAAAACAAACAAGACGACCTCTTCCTGATAAAACCGGAGGGGGTCGTCCCGTTATAGGATGCCACATCAAAGGATGCGATGAAACTCCGAAAGACAGGTTTTGAGTTCTCACAGTCCTTTGTAATCCGCCTGGCAGGAATCCCGAAGGATAAGCTGCGTCCTCCCCGAAAGGAGGCTGGGGCCCGCCATTGGAAAGCGAGGTTGTCTCGGCATTTCATTAAAATTTGATGAGTTTCCCAATCAACTTTGGTGTGGCAAATATCATCATTTCTAACATTATCAAGTCAATACCACCGTATTGGAAGGTTCTCTAACCTACGGCGTTCATTTTTATAACGCAAAATTAAGGCAATTCGTTTGAATATGCAATAGGCTGGCGTAAATTTTTTCAGGGCTGATGCAACCAATCCGCGACTTTCATCGTCAAAGTCAATGAACGTCCACAAAAAGAGACGATATTTCATCCATTATGATTAAACTTACAGAAATCAACAAGACATACCCCGGCGCAGTGCCGCTCCATGTCCTCAAAGGCATCAACCTGCATGTCGAACGTGGGGAACTGGTGTCAATTATGGGAGCGTCCGGCTCGGGGAAATCTACCCTCCTCAACATTCTCGGCATTCTCGACAATTATGATTCCGGGGAATATCTTCTCGATGGAACCCTCATCAAAAACCTGTCGGAAAACAAGGCGGCCGAATACCGCAACCGCATGATTGGTTTTGTGTTCCAGTCATTCAACCTTATCAATTACAAGAACGCGGTGGAGAATGTCGCGCTCCCTCTGTTCTATCAAGGTGTCTCACGTCGCAAACGCAACAAACTTGCGATGGAGCAGCTCGACAAAATGGGACTCGCCGACCGCGCCCACCATCTCCCCGGAGAACTCTCGGGTGGCCAGAAACAGCGTGTGGCTATCGCACGGGCTATGATTACCAATCCTTCGATTATTCTCGCAGACGAACCGACCGGCGCACTCGACTCCGCCACCTCCCGCGACGTGATGGCCCTTTTCCGCCAGCTCAACCGCCAGGATGGGAAGACAATCGTCATCGTCACCCATGACCCAGGAGTCGGCGAACAGTGTGACCGCATCATCCGCATATCCGACGGCCTCATACTCCCTTCCGGAACCAACTTAACCCACAACTGACCTCACCGTGTTTGACTTAGCCAACGAAATACTCCAGACCATGCGCCACAACAAGCTGCGCACAACCCTCACGGGACTGTCGGTGGCGTGGGGCATCTTCATGCTCATCACTCTGGTCAGTGTCGCCAACGGCATCACACGCTCTTTTAAGGAGGAGATGATGAATAGCGACAGCCAGAAGATATCCATATGGGGCGGAACCACAACGAAACCCTACCATGGATACCGTGAGGGAAGGAATATCGACTTGAAAAACAAAGACATCGATATTCTCAGCCATGAGCAGCGCGACGTGGTACAGGAGGTGACCTCCGAACTCAACGGCACCCAGTCGGGAATCTCGACTAACACCACGAATGTCCAGGCCGGTTTCACCGGAGTCTTCCCCTCCGCACTCGGGCTGAACAATCTCGAATTGATTGACGGCCGCTTCATATCTCAGGGCGACATTGACAAGAAGGCCAAAGTGATGGTTCTTCCTAAAGAATATGCCGAACAGCTGTTCCCCCCTGACGGCAAGAAAGCTGTCGGCCAGAGAGTTGAATGTGCCGGACTGTCATTCCTTGTAATAGGTGTGTATGAATCACATCGACGCACCATATATATCCCCTACTCGACCGCCCGGGTGTTCTCGTCCGACAACACAAATCTTGACCAGATAATCCTGTTGCTCAACGGAGTCACTGAAATCGAACAGGCTGACAACATCGAGAAGGATGTGCGCCACACTCTCGCCTCGGCTCACGACTTCGACCCGGACGATGAGTCGGGAGTATGGATATGGAACGCTGTCTCGCAGGCCCTCACGGTCCAGGGAGCCATCGGCATCCTCAACATCGGGGTATGGGTACTCGGATTGCTCACCCTCTTGAGCGGCATAATCGGCATAAGCAACATCATGTTCGTGTCTGTCAAGGAACGTACCCATGAAATCGGTATCAGACGTGCGATAGGAGCCAAGCCTGTCAAGATTCTGACCCAGATTCTGACAGAATCGGTAGTGATAACCACCCTCTTCGGATATATCGGTATCGTGATGGGCACAGCCCTGACCGAAGTCCTGGCCTCGACAGTCGGACAAGGGATGTTTGATTACGCGCATGTCGACCTCCGGATTGCGATACAGGTGACAGTGGTGCTGATTGTCGCCGGAGCTTTGGCCGGCTTGTTCCCGGCTCTGAAAGCACTGAAAGTAAAACCGGTCGAGGCTCTCCGCGACGAATGACGTTTCTCAAATCATATATTCTGCAGTGAAAATACCATTTTTCGACATAGAGAACTGGAAGGAAATCGGTTCGACCCTCGCGCGTAACAAGACGCGCACCTTCCTGACAGCCTTCGGTATCTTCTGGGGGGTATTCATGCTCGCCTGCCTGATGGGTGGTGCGCGTGGAGCTGAAGACCTGCTGAGAAGGAATTTCGAAGGGTTCGCCACCAACAGCGCGATAATTTTCCCGAACACCACGACCATCCCCTATATGGGACATGCCAAAGGCCGGCGCTGGCAGGCAGACCATACCGATATCGAGCGTCTGCGTGTACTGCTTCCCGAACTAAAGACAGTGACCTCCGAGTCAGCCGAAGGTAACGTCAGCTTCCGTAACGGCCGTCATTCTTTTTCCGGTCAGGTATGGGGTGTGGAGGAGGAATTCACGGATGTAATGCTTCCACATATCGACAGTGGCCGTTTCATCAACGACGCCGATGTCAGGTTTCAACGGAAAGTGGCGGTTGTGGGCAAGAAGGTCGCCAACGAGCTTTTCCCCGGTGAGACATCCCCGGTCGGGAAAACGATTCTTGTCAATGGAATCTCCTACACCATTGTCGGTATCGCCTACCAGACAAGCGAGATACAGATGAACGACCGTATCGACAACGTGGTGATGATTCCCACATCTACTTTCCAGAAAGGTTTCAACCGTGGCGACAAGGTAGATGTGATTATGATGGTGGGTAACCAGAAAGCGGATTTTACCAACCTTGAAGAAAAAATCAGGAAAGTGCTTTATTCCCGCCATCAGATATCCCCCGACGACAACAGTGCCTTGTGGTATCTCAACATATCGGCGGAATTTTCCAAGGTAGACAACCTCTTCATGGCAATTTCCTTCCTGGCCCTGTTCATCGGTCTGTCCACACTTATCGCCGGAATAATCGGAATAGGCAACATCATGTGGGTCATCGTCAAGGAGCGTACCCAGGAATTCGGCATCAGACGTGCCATCGGGGCCAAGCCGACCGACGTGACCGTCCAGATTCTGTCCGAGGGAGTGACATTGACAGCAATCGCGGGAATGGCGGGCATATCATTCGCCTGCATTGTCCTCGGCATCTCAGCCGCGCTGACAGCCAACGAGACATCCACCCCGAGATTCCAGATGACCCTGTGGCAGGCGTTGGTCATAATCGGCGTGTTTATCATCCTCGGCACACTCGCCGGCTTGATTCCCGCCATCAAAGCCATGCGTATCAAGCCCATCGAGGCCCTCAATGACAAATAAACAAAACAACAGCAGCATACAATCCAGAACTCATGAAAAAGTTTTTCAGAATCATTATGTGGTCTATAATCGGTGTCATATTCGCAGGCACCTTCGTGTACCTCTTCCTCAACTCCAAGGGACGCGAGACCACCTATGAACTTGTCTCTCCCACTACCGCCACCATCGAACGCACGACAGTGCTCACCGGTGACATCGAACCACGCGACGAAATCGAAATCAAACCTCAGATTTCAGGTATCATCAGTGAGATTCTTGTAGAACCGGGCGACCATGTCAACAATGGCGATGTCATTGCGAAAATCAAGGTAATTCCCGAGGCCACCCAGCTCTCATCCGCCGAAAGCCGTATCCGCGTGGCTAAAATCTCACTGGAGGAAGCACGTCTGACTTATGAGCGCACCAAGGCTCTGTATGACAAGAAATATGAGAGCCGCGAGAAATATGAGACCGACCTGGCCGCATATGAACGGGCCAAGCAGGAACTTGACCAGGCCAACGACCAGCTGCGCATCGTGCGCGACGGCGTGTCGGCATTCGACACCCAGGGCTCAAACACTCTTGTCAGGGCCACGGTGACCGGTATCGTGCTGGAGGTGCCTGTGAAGGTCGGAAGCTCAGTGATTCAGTCAAACACATTCAACGATGGAACGACAATCGCCAAAATCGCCGATATGACCGACCTGATTTTCAAGGGAAAAATCGACGAGACCGAGGTTGACCTGCTCAGCGAGGGCATGAATGTCCGCATTGCCGTGGGAGCCATCCAAGGTTCTGACTACCCCGCTATAATCGAGAAAATCGCCCCTATGGCCACAGATGACAATGGCACCAATACTTTCGAAGTCAAAGCCGCCTTACAGTCACCTGAGACTGTTAAACTTCGTGCAGGTTACAGCGCCAACGCCACTGTGATACTCGAAAAGGCTGAGAATGTGATTTCCGTTCCGGAGCGTCTTATTGAATATGCCAATGATTCGGCATTCGTATATGTGCTTACCTCTCCGGAGAATGATCCTCATCAGACCTTTGACAAAGTGGCTGTCCAGACCGGTCTTTCAAACGGTATCGATGTCGAATTGCGTGGCCCGGCATCAATCACCACCGGCTCACATCTGCGCGGCAACAAGGCTGACGACCAGAAGTAACAGCCTCCCTACTGATTAACAATTAATCCACTGACAAATGAAAAAATCCATAATAGCAGCTCTGGTCGTCATCGGCATTTCCGGCAAAGCTGCCGCCGATGAGGTGTGGTCGCTCCAACGCTGTGTCGATTACGCATTGGAGAACAACCTGACTGTCAAGAACTCGAAACTGCAGGTAGACCAATCGGAACTCGACGTGACATCTGCCAAGGATGCTTTCCTCCCCACCCTCTCGGCCAGCGCGTCGGAAGGCTTCAACTTCGGACGCGGCCTGACCTCCGACAACACTTACGCCGACCGCAACACCAGCACCTTCCAATGGGGCGTAAACATGTCGCTTCCCCTTTTCCAAGGTCTCTCGGATGTAAGGCAGCTGAAAGTGGCCAAATCATCCTTGCAACAATATCTGATGGAATTCGAGGCCGCCAAAGATGACCTCACCCTCAATATAATGGCCCAATACCTCCAGGTGCTTTACAACAAGGAGGTCACCCGCAGCGCGAAATCACAGCTGGCTTACTCGACTTACGAAGTGGAACGCCAGCAGGCATTGGTGAATGAGGGAAAGGTGGCTGAGGCATACCTGTATGACGCTGAAGCCCAACAAGCCCAGGACCGCCTGCAGGTTATCACGGCGGAAAATGATGTGCGGGTGGCATTGGTGAATCTCGCCAACCTGCTCCAGCTCCCTTCAGCCGAGGGCTTCGACATCGCCCCCATAGAGGAAGAGAATCCTGAAATTCCCGGACCGGATGTTGTCTACAGCCGTGCGCTTGAGCATAACCATTCAATTTTATCGGCCCGTCAGGGTATCACTACCGCCCGCGACCGGATATCCTACGCCCGGAGCGGATATATGCCTCGGTTGTCGTTCGATGCCTCGGTCGGTTCAAGCTACTACACCGTCGCCGGATTCGAGAACCAGGCGTTCGGCCCGCAGATGCGCAACAATTTCTCCACATATCTCGGGTTCAGGCTTTCAATACCCATTTTCGATGCCTTCTCGACCCGCAACAATGTCAGACGCGCCAAACTTCAGGAGACTTCGGCGATGCTTGAACTCGACCGCCGTGAAAGCGACCTCTACAAAACCATACAGCTCGCATACACCCAGGCCACCGGAGCGCGTGACAAATACATGACCTCCACGGAGACTTTGGAGAAAACAAGGCTCTCATTTGAAGCTACCCGCGAGAAATATTCCCTTGGCCGCGCCACCCCCACCGAATTCGAGCAGGCAAAAAACAACCTGTTCCGGGTGGAGGTATCACGCATCTCTTCCCGCTTTGAATACCTCCTGCGTTACCGTATTCTCCGGTTCTATGAGACGAACCGTCTCTGACGATAACCTTTAATTGAACGGTGACTAATTGAACGGCGACCCCGACTCCTTCCGGAATCGGGGTCGCCGTTCAATTTGCAACAGCTAGCTTGCACGCAAGCACACTGCCCTATCGCGTTATGCCTTGGCGGCTTCGTCAGCAGCTTCAGCAGCCTCGGCTGCCTTGTCCTCGGCGATTTCGTTGTCTTTGAATTCGGTCACACCGGCTGCGACAAGCTGATTATACCAGGAGAAGAGCTTGCGGATATCGGTGGTGTAGACGCGATCCTCATCGTAATCGGGGAGGATTGTCTTGAAATATTCGCGTACCTTGGCATCATCTCCGAGAGCCTTCACATCCACCTCTTTGCCGCCGGTGGCCTCTTTCACCTTCTCCAGCACATCAGCCAGGGGGGTGTCGGAATCGGTGGTGTAAATGGCGATATCACCCAGAGACACGACCTTGTCGGAAGCGTAGGCAGGCTGACGGCGACCGGTGGCGATGTTCTCCACGATGAGCATATTGCGGCCCTGGCTTACAAGGCGATAGAGTCCGGGCTTGCCGGAAATCGAAAGAATTTTCTTAAGCATGGTTGATAAGTGTTGTTTGTTATTAGGGTATAACAATTCGGGTGCAAAGTTAGTTAACTCATTCTGCTTTTCCAAATTTTATAAAAATGGATGATGAATTTTATATAAATTTCGTTAACTTTGCACCGATTCCCGACTATCGACGCAATTCAATTGTTTCCAATAGTAACGAATACATGTTGCCGTCACGTTGCGTCAAACGTAGACATGCAACAAGACTGAAACTTAACATCAACTAAATATTTATCTAAGTATGAAAGCGTTAAAGACTTTATGCCTCGGTATGGTTGCGGCAGGGATGCTGCTTACCGGATGTAATTCAATGACCAACACCGGCAAAGGCGCACTCATCGGCGGTGGCGGCGGTGGCGCACTCGGTGCAGGCCTCGGCGCACTGATTGGTGGCGGCAAAGGCGCAGGTATCGGTGCTGCAATCGGTACCGCAGTAGGTGCCGGCGCAGGCGCACTCATCGGCAACCGTATGGACAAGCAGGCAAAACAGCTTGAGGAACAGCTCCAGAACGCACAGGTTGAGCGTGTGGATGACCAGAACGGTCTGGCCGCCATCAAGGTGACCTTCCCCGGCGGAATCCTCTTCCCCACCAACGGCACGACCTTGAGCGCAAGCGCACAGACCGAACTTGCCCAGTTCGCCGCATCGCTCAAGCAGAACGCCGAGACCAACGTGCAGATTTTCGGTTTCACCGACAATACCGGCTCACTCGAAGTCAACACCCGTGTGGCCGACGGACGTGCCCTGGCTGTAGACCGTTTCCTGGTTGACAGCGGTATCTCACCCACCCGTCTGACCTATCAGGGAATCCCGATGGCCGACTATGTCGCTTCAAACGACACACCTGCCGGACGTGCCCAGAACCGTCGTGTGGAAATCTACATCACCGCCAACCAGCAGATGATTCAGCAGGCTGAAAACGGTACCCTCAAGTAATTCCATTCCCCTCTAATACATATACTACTACTACGACAATCCCCCGCTTCGGAGTTCGCGAACCGGGGGATTGTCGTATCTGTATTGTTTCAGTCAATGTATCAGCCGAGCAACGCCAGAGATGCGCGGAGGGCATCCAGACGGGCGATGGTATCGGCCTGCTTGCGACGTTCAGCTTCGATGACAGCCGCAGGAGCCTTCGAGACGAAACGCTCGTTGGCGAGCTTGGCCTCGATTTTACGGAGGAAGTCGCTATGATATGCAATCTCTTTCTCAATCTTGGCACGTTCGGCCTCGACATCGATGTTTGCTGACAGAGGTATCGCGAACTCAGTGGTGTCAACAATGAATCCGGCGGCAGGTCCCTCAGGCTTGGAAGAGTCGGCGACGATTTCTGACAGGTTGGCAAGCTTCTTCACCAGAGCCTCCACACCGGCCGAGAGTCCGGAGGGACGGTTGATGACAAGGAGCTGCAACGCGTCGCGCTGGGGAAGATTCTTCGACGCGCGGACACCACGGACAGCGGTCAGGAGTTCAAGGGCGAAATCCATCTCTTTCAGCAGCGCGGTGTCGGTTGTGGTCGCTTGGGGCATCATCTGCACCATCAGGGACTCGCCGGGACGGCGCTCCTCAAGGTTCTGCCAGATTTCCTCAGTGATGAACGGCATGAAGGGATGGAGCAGACGCAGGAGGTCATCGAAGAAACTTACAGTGCGGTCATAAACCTCCTTGTCAATCGGTGTTCCGAATGCCGGTTTCACCATCTCAAGGTAGGAGGAGGAGAAATCGTCACGGATAAGACGATAGAGGAGGTTTGCGGCCTCGGAGATACGGAATTTCTCCATCAGGTCATTCACTTCGGCCACGGCTGCTGACAGACGCGAGCTGAACCAGTCGATTGCAGCCTTGTCGGCGGCAGTCAGTCCGTTGGAGGAAGCGGCTTCTGTGGATTCAGGACACCATCCGGCAATCAGACGGAACACATTCCAGAGCTTGTTGGAGAAGTTTCGTCCGGTCTCGCAAAGTTTTTCATCGAAGAGAATGTCGTTTCCGGCGGGTGCGGAAAGCATAAGGCCGAGACGTACACCATCCGCGCCGAAATTGGCAATCAGTTCCAGCGGATCGGGGGAATTGCCGAGCGACTTGCTCATCTTGCGGCCAAGGCTGTCGCGGACGATACCGGTGAAGTAGACATTCTTGAACGGCTCTTTGCCGATATACTCATATCCGGCCATAATCATGCGGGCCACCCAGAAGAAGATGATGTCGGGTCCGGTGACAAGTGTGGCGGTCGGGTAATAGTAGCTGATTTCCTCGTTGCCGGGGTTGTTGATACCATCGAAGAGGGTGATGGGCCACAGCCAGGAGGAGAACCATGTGTCGAGTGCGCCGGCATCCTGTGTGAGGTCTGACGCGCAGATGTCCTGACAGCCGGTGATGGCGTGAACCTTCTCCAGGGCTTTGTCAAGCGACTCGGCAACCACAAAGGTCTCCTTGTCGGGATTGGCGGGATCGGTATAATAGTAGGCAGGTATGCGGTGTCCCCACCAGAGCTGACGGCTTATACACCAGTCCTGGATGTTCTCAAGCCATACACGGTATGTCGACTTGTATTTCTCCGGCACGAACTTGATGATGTCGTCCATCACAGGGGAGAGGGAGATGTCGGCGAAGTGCTTCATGTTCACGAACCACTGGAGCGAGAGACGCGGTTCGATGGCCACCTTTGTACGCTCCGAGAAGCCGACATTGTTGACGTAATCCTCGACCTTCTCCATCAAGCCTGCCTTTTCGAGATCTTCGGCGATTTTGTCGCGGACCTCGAAGCGATCCATACCGACATAAAGCCCGGCCTCTTCCGACAAAGTGGCATCCTCATTGAAGATGTCTATCGAAGGAAGGTTGTGGGTCTTTCCGAGCATATAGTCATTCTTGTCATGGGCCGGGGTCACTTTCAGACAGCCTGTACCGAAGTCCACCTCCACATAACGGTCTTCGATGACCGGAATCACACGGCCAACGAGAGGCACGACAACTTTCTTACCCTTGAGCCAGGCGTTCTTGGGGTCTTTGGGGTTGATACACATCGCGGTGTCACCCATAATGGTCTCGGGACGGGTTGTGGCCACAACAGCATATTTGCGGCCATCCTTGTCGATATGGACGACATTGCCACCCTCTTCGCTGACAGCATCGGAGGTCTCCCCTTCCGCCAGATAATAACGGAGGTAATAGAGTTTCGACTGCTCCTGAACGAAGTACACCTCATCGTCAGAGATGGCGGTGCGGTTGACAGGATCCCAGTTGACCATACGGAGACCACGATAAATCAGCCCCTTCTCATAGAGGTCACAGAAAACCTTGGTGACAGCCTCAGAGCGGAGTGGGTCCATTGTGAACGCCGTGCGGTCCCAGTCGCAGGAAGCACCGAGTTTACGGAGCTGCTGGAGGATGATTCCCCCGTGATGACGGGTCCAGTCCCAGGCGTGTTCGAGGAATTCCTCACGGGTGAGGTCGGTCTTCTTGATGCCCTGGGCGGCGAGTTTCGCGATTACCTTGGTCTCGGTGGCGATTGAGGCATGGTCGGTGCCCGGCACCCAGCATGCGTTCTTACCCTGCATACGCGCACGGCGGATGAGGATATCCTGGATGGTCTCATTGAGCATATGGCCCATATGAAGCACACCGGTGACATTTGGCGGGGGGATTACGATTGTGTAGGGTTCCCTTGCGTCAGGCTTGGAGCTGAAAAGTTTATGCTCCATCCAGTAGGCATACCATTTGTCTTCAACCTCTGCGGGGTTGTATTTGGAGGCTAATTCTTTCATAAAGTTCATTTTGCCCGCAAAATTACAAAAAATCAGCGAAATTTCGTTAACTTTGCCGTGAAGAATCGCCCGGTTTCACCCCGGGCCTGATTCCAGTCATCAAATTTTAACTGCATACCACCATGAACAAATCCCTTCTGCCCGTCGCAGCCGCGTCGCTGATGGCCATCGCCACAAGCTGCGGACAACAGGAAGAAATGATTGAGAAGCCCGACTTCACGTCAGCCACAGGCATCTTCGACATCGATGCGCTGGAGGCCCTGGGGCGTGTGTCAAACCCTCAGGTGTCACCCGACGGAAAGAAAGTCCTCTACGGTGTCAGCTATGAAAGCGTCGAACTCAACAAGAGCAACAATGAGCTGTACACCATGAACCTCGACGGCTCCGACGTGAAGCGTCTGACCAAGACAGCCATGTCAGAAGCAGAGGCTGTCTGGATTGACAACGGCCGCAAAATCGCATTCGTGGCAGCCCATGACGGCAAACCCCAGCTCTGGGTGATGAACGCCGACGGCTCCAACCGCCGTGTGGTAAGCCGTCTTGAGAACGGTGTCGGCGGTTTCAAGGTTTCCCCTGACGGG
Source organism: uncultured Porphyromonadaceae bacterium (assembly GCA_900548705.1). Classification (GTDB taxonomy): domain Bacteria; phylum Bacteroidota; class Bacteroidia; order Bacteroidales; family Muribaculaceae; genus UBA7173. The sequence continues at coordinate 14,405 of URLF01000021.1, forward strand.
AAGAAAGTTGTCATCGTCTCCACAGTAAAATACAACCGCACCGCCCAGGATGTCTATCCCGACCTCACCAAGGCTACCGGACGTCTCATCGACGACCTCATGTACAAGCACTGGGACGAATGGGTTACAGAAATCCCCCACCCCTTCATCGCCGATTTCGATAACTACCGCCTGACCAACATCAAGGACATTATGGAGGGTGAGCGGTTCGAGTCCCCGATGAAACCTTTCGGAGGCATCGAGTCATTCGCCTGGTCTCCCGACTCGCGCGAACTTGTATATGTCAGCCGCAAGAAAGAGGGTATGGAGTATGCCGTCTCAACCAACTCTGACCTCTATTGCTACAATCTCGAATCCGGCGAGACCCGCAACCTGACCGAGGGTATGATGGGTTATGACACAAATCCCGCCTTCTCTCCCGACGGCACCAAGCTCGCATGGCTCTCGATGGAGCATGACGGATATGAGAGCGACAAAAACCGCATCTTCGTGATGGATATGGCAACCGGCGAGAAGACCGACCTGACAGCCGACTGGGACTACACGGCCGACCAGATTGCCTGGTATCCCGACAGCAAAAAGCTCTATTTCATCGCCGCATACCAGGGTGTAACCCCAATCTTCTCCATCGACGTGGAGAGCCACAAGGTTGACTTCGTTACAGGCAAGCAGGATATTTGCGACTACGCGGCCCTCGCTCCGGTCGACGGCAACACCCTCATCACAATGCGCCACTCATTCCTCTACCCCAACGAGATTTTCTCTGTGGTAAACAATGTGGCGACCCCCATCACCGAGGTCAACAAGGATATCCTCGGCCAGATTGACGCTCCCAAGATGGAGAAGGTGATGGTGCCCACCACCGACGGCAAGGAGATGACCACTTGGGTAATCTATCCCCCGAAATTCGACAAGACCAAGAAATATCCCGCCATCCTGTATTGCCAGGGTGGCCCCCAGCAGGCAGTAAGCCAGTTCTGGAGCTACCGCTGGAATCTCATGCTGATGGCCTCCAAGGGTTACATCGTGATTGCCCCCAACCGCCGCGGTCTTCCCGGCTTCGGCACCGAATGGAACGCCCAGATTTCAGGCGATTATCCCGGCCAGAACATGCAGGACTACCTCTCGGCAGTCGACTATATGAAGCATCAGCCCTATGTTGACGGCGCACATATCGGCGCGGTCGGCGCAAGCTACGGCGGATTCTCGGTATATATGCTCGCCGGTATCCACCAGGGACGTTTCGCAGCCTTTATCGCCCACGCAGGTATCTTCAATATGGAAGCCCAGTATCTCGAGACCGAGGAGATGTGGTTTGCCAACTGGGATATGGGTGGCGCGTTCTGGGACAAGAACAATCCTGTCGCCCAGCGCACCTTCGCCAACTCTCCCCACAAATTCGTCGACAACTGGGACACCCCCATCCTCGTAACCCACGGCGAATATGACTTCCGCATCCTCTCCTCACAGGGAGAAATGGCCTTCAACGCCGCTCGTCTGCGTGGTGTTCCCGCCGAGATGCTGATCTTCCCCGACGAGAACCACTGGATTCTGAAACCCCAGAACGCCATCATGTGGCAGCGTGTCTTCTTCCGCTGGCTCGACCGCTGGCTGAAACCCACCGCCGCCGAAGAGGCCCAGCCGGAGGCATAAGCCATCTGTAAAATAAATGTATCAAGGAATCCCCTGACACAACTCCTCATCCGAGGAAAAATGTCAGGGGATTGCCATTGGATAATGAACATTAGGACTGACAGAAATGTTAAATTGGCAGATTTGCAGGGTGGCGTATGACAGTCCTGACCGGCATGTCTGGCAGTCTATGCAAGTTTGGCACAGTTTTCGCTGATATCATAAGTCGGGAAGCAGACCTTGACACCAAGGTTGCCCATCCCATCCACAATGACAATTGAAAATCTAAAATAACAATAACTCAATCATGAAACTCAAACCGCTGGCCGACCGCGTGCTGATTCAGCCCACCCCGGCCGAAGAAACCACTCTCTCAGGCATCATCATCCCCGACTCCGCGAAGGAAAAGCCCCTCAAAGGCACCATCATCGCTGCCGGAAAAGGCACCAAGGATGAAGAAATGATTCTCAAGGAAGGTGACAAGGTATTGTATGGCAAATATGCCGGTACCGAAATCGAACTTGACGGGGAGAAATACCTCATCATGCGCCAGGCCGATGTCCTCGGTGTGTTTGAATAATTCCTGAAACTACAACCCAAAAACAAGAAACTCTCTCAACAACTATACCACAATGGCTAAAGAAATCAAATTCGATATCAAGGCTCGCGAAGAGCTGAAAAAGGGCGTTGACGCTCTGGCCGACGCCGTCAAAGTAACCCTTGGCCCCAAAGGCCGCAACGTAATCATCGAGAAGAAATACGGCGCACCCCATATCACCAAGGATGGTGTCTCCGTGGCTCGCGAAATCGAGCTTGAAGACGCATTCCAGAACATGGGCGCACAGCTCGTTAAGGAGGTTGCCTCCAAGACTGGTGACGACGCAGGTGACGGCACAACAACCGCTACCGTCCTCGCCCAGGCCATCATCACCCACGGACTCAAGAATGTAGCCGCCGGTGCCAACCCCATGGATGTCAAGCGCGGTATAGACAAGGCTGTCGCCGCCATTGTCGAGGGCATCAAGGCACAGGCCGAGGAGGTAGGTGACGACTTCAAGAAAATCGAGGACGTTGCCCGTATCTCCGCCAACAACGACGAGGCTATCGGCCATCTCATCGCCGAGGCCATGAAGAAGGTCAAGAAAGAGGGTGTCATCACCGTCGACGAGGCAAAGGGCACCGAGACTACTGTCGATATCGTCGAGGGTATGCAGTTTGACCGTGGTTACATCTCCCCCTATTTCGTCACCGACGGCGAGAAAATGGAGTGCGTGATGGAGTCACCCTACATCCTTCTCTATGACAAGAAGATTTCCAACCTCAAGGATATGCTTCCCATCCTCGAAGCGACCGCCCAGAGCGGACGCGGTCTTCTGATTATCGCCGAAGATGTAGACCAGGAAGCTCTCGCCACCCTCGTTGTCAACCGTCTGCGCGGCTCCCTGAAGGTGTGCGCTGTCAAGGCTCCCGGCTTCGGCGACCGTCGTAAGGAGATGCTTGAGGATATCGCCATCCTTACCGGCGGTGTAGTGGTCAGCGAAGAGAAGGGTATGCGTCTCGACGCAGCTAACCTCGAAGTTCTCGGAAAGGCCGAAAAGGTGACCGTCAACAAAGAGAACACCACCATCGTCAATGGTGCTGGTGAGAAAGATAAAATCGCTGCCCGTGTGGCCCAGATCAAAGCACAGATTGAGCAGACCAAGAGCGATTACGACCGCGAGAAGCTCCAGGAACGTCTGGCCAAGCTCGCCGGCGGTGTAGCCGTACTGCATATCGGCGCACCCTCCGAGGTCGAGATGAAGGAGAAGAAAGACCGCGTTGACGACGCGCTTTCCGCCACCCGTGCGGCAATCGCCGAAGGTATTGTCCCCGGCGGCGGTGTGGCTTACATCCGTGCGATGAAGAACGCCGAAGGTCTCCGTGGCTACAACGATGATGAGGAGACCGGTATCCATATCGTTCTCCGCGCCATCGAGGAACCCCTCCGCCAGATTGTGGCCAACGCCGGTGTCGAAGGTGCCGTGGTTGTTCAGAAAGTCAAGGAAGGCAACGCCGACTTCGGCTACAACGCCCGCACCGATGTCTACGAGAATCTGATGGCTGCTGGCGTAATCGACCCTGCCAAGGTGACCCGTGTGGCTCTCGAGAACGCAGCTTCCATCGCCGGAATGTTCCTCACCACCGAGTGTGTCATCGCCGACAAGAAGGAAGACACTCCCGCCCCCAACCCCGCCGCAATGGGCGGAATGGGAGGTATGGGCGGCATGATGTAATCCCATCCCACAGAGGTAACCCGTAAAAGAGAAAAGTCCCGCGAAACTGTTTCGCGGGACTTTTCTCTTTTACGGGTTACCTCATTTCTTAGTCACCCAGTTAAAATCAAGAAGCGACCAGGAGGTCTTCTCAAGATGTCTGTTCAACTCATTAGCGGAAGCTGCCCAATTACCCTTGTTTGAGCCCAGGCTTCCATAGTCCGGATCATATTTTCCGGATTTAGTCTTTCCGGAAATATCAGCGATGATATTGGTGGAAAGATCATACTCTACGCCGCTGACAACCTCGGGATGATTAGCCTTAGGGGTAGCAGTCACCTTGCAAGTATATGTGCTTGCTGCGTTTGTAAGGCTCACTTCGAAGCTGTCGCTCCATGCCTGGGTGAGAGTTTTGGTCTCGACGGTTCCTGCAGAGGTTGTGTACTCGAGCTTAATGTCGAAATAATCCCAGTAAGCCTTTCCAAGCTCTACTGTGTAGGATACTTCAACAGTCTCTACCTTGTCCTGATCGGCAGGCGTGGGTTCATCCTTGCTGTTGTCATCATCGCCACAAGCGACGAGAGACACACTCATTGCGAGGCCGACCATTACCGACATAGCCTTTAAAAACATCTTTTTCATTTGAAGTAATTGTTTATTGATTGATATTATGGTGATTGAATCAGATTTATTTTGCCACGACCGGGAGGGTGATTATCTTTTCGCATGTGACTTTGTCTGTACGCTCCCCGCATATTTTTCCACATTTGCCCGCGGAACTGCGTAATGTCACATCAAGAGACAGCTTCACTTTCGGAGTGGTCTGGGAATTCGGGAATGAGATGATGTAATCCATACCGGTGTTAAGGCTTGTACGTCCGGCAGCCGCCCCCTCATGCATATTTGTACAGGCTGTCCAAAAGAGGTGGAATGAGGTGTGTGGACGCTTCAACTCGAATGTCCATGACAATTTACGACCGGGCACACAATTGTTCAACACCGTGACATCCTCTTTGCCGTAAGATTCGGAAGTGCTGACCGATATGCCACCATGACCGGCACCTCCCCACCCAGTTCCCTGTGACCACGAGACATCTCCACTCAGTTCCCATTGGAAACCTGAGGTATAGGTGGTCATAGTATTGGTTGTGGCAGGAGAATTACGATGGATCTGCAAACCGGTTGTGCCGACAGGCTCAGTGGTGATAGTGACGTTGTCGCCATACCATTCACATACCTTCGCTATAGTGTGGCAACCATCTGTTGTCACTGCTGTTGAATTAACACCTGCATAGCATTCGGAAAATGAGCCAAGGAATTCCTGATGGATATAATAATAGTTGCGGTCGCCCGACGCCACATTCCACACATCAAATTCCACATTATAGACATTTGATTGAGTGTTATTTTTTGCATAACTCCCTCTGTAATCACCCTTCTTACGGGTCTGGAGACATCCGTCATCGCTTATGAACACCTTGTAAGCACTTACTACGCTCTTCAAGTCAGCCGGGCCGTCAGCACGGGAGACAGCTCCCTTGGCCCGCAACGCGGTTTCCCGGTTTATCTCGTTCAATATCCCGACAACCCTGTCGGCAATCACACCCTGGGAATAATCTGATATGTGACCACCGTCGAAAGCCCTTGTCGAAACCCGGAAAAACAATCCGTGGTAACTGATGTTGTCCTCAGTGGAATAAAACGGAGTCTTGGAAGCAGCCACAATGAACATCGAACTGTCAATTCCATCCTCATCACCCGGGGCGACAGGATTGTATATACCCATTTCATCACAGAACTCCTCAAGCTGACGGCTATTCGCCACATCATCAAGAAGTACCACGGTACCCGCCGCGAGACTTTCCTTGATTATCGTCTTATCAAACCGATTGATGTCATTTCCCTTGATATAAAGGTAGTCACCCTTGCCAAGAGGAGAATTATGCCAAGCGGCGCGGTTGGTGAAACGTGCGATGAAATTGTCATGAAGGCATTCCTCATCTTCGACATCATCTTCATCAGACGCAAGATAGAGAGTGCCGTTTACCTTCTTCTCATCCATATCTTTGACAGGAGTAGTCTCGGGATTACGCAAGTCCTCATCATTCGGAATGACATCCGCGGCTTTTGTGATTCCATTGGCAGTCACTTCAAACAGATAGGTGTCTGACAAATCAGAGTCTGCGGTGATATTGTCGTTGAATGTGATTTCAGTGGTCTGTTCCTCAGTCTTGTAATCCACGATTTCCCCATCGCGCTTCAATGTCACTTCGATTTTTACAGTGTATTTAAGTGTGACATTCTTGTCGGCGGCAATCCCCTCCTTGAAAGATGGCACCACTATTGCGCCGACATTCCCCGGCACGACAGCATAACTCACGGTGGTGGCCCAGTTCTGGTTTAACGGAACCATCTCGTGGGAGGCCTCTTCCCCATCGTGCAGCACAAAAATTCCGAACGGACTCATATAATTCTCATCCCCTTCAGATGATAATGACAGGTTCATCTCCACAGAATAATCCCCATTTGTCGCAGGGTTGTCATTATTCCCATTGTCATCCTTGCAGCCGGTGGCAGACATAAATATGGCCAATGCAGCAAAGAAAGACATAATTTTGAAAAACGCATAATGCCTCATAATCTCTTTTTTTAAACCCTGCAAAGTTCGGGAGGAATAACGTCAACGACAAATTTCAGACACCCCGAGTCGTACTCTATCTGTCCGCCAGGAAACCGCCACGGGAATAAATCCGTGAAAGTTTGTACGCTTTCGTGTACTATATTTGTCTACATCTTGCATATCAAGGTTTTACTAAATCAGCAGCAAAATGAACTTTCCGCAACACGCCTATCTGACATATCGCGGATTTCCGCTAATTTTGCGGTATGAAACAAAGGTTGATATTACTCATATTCGTTATAACCGGTCTGGTAAGTTATGCCGAAACCTCCACCGGACATCCACGATTAGCCCAGCAGCTACGCGAGATGGTTGTGGAGAATCCCGATTCCGTGTTGACGATTCTTGACAGCGCCGAAGCCGTGAATGCTGATGGTTTGCTGCCATTCCGTATCGCGTTGCTGCGCGGTCTGGCATATAACGAAAAGAGGATGTTTTCCTTGGTCGAACGTTACGCGATGGAGGCTTTGAACAGCGACTCCATTTACAGATATCCAAATGAAAAACTTAACGCATTGACGTTGCTTTCCTGCGCGCAAGGCTTCTACGGCAATTACCAAAAGAGTATCGAGACAGCAATCGATGCTATCAATCTTGCCCGCCAACAAGGAAACAAGCCCGGAGAACTGAACATCCTGACCACAATGGCCAAGACATCTTTCGATATGGGTCACAGGAAACAGGGATATGAATATCTCGGCCAGATTCTCGCTTTCGAGAAGGATGCCACCACGGCCAGGGAACTCGCCAACATCTCGGCTGCTTATGGAGTCAAAATCATTGAACTGTATGCTGAGGACAAATATGACGAGGCGTTGCAGGAAGGATATAAACGCCTCGCGTTGATTGACCGTATCGACCAAGTGGGGGGAGCGCCGGACGGTTTCACCGACCAACAGAGGGCATATGCCTATGCGCGTATCGCGTCCTGCGCACAGAAAGCCGGAAAAATCCGGGAAGCCCGGGATGCTTATGACAAATTCCTCTCAACCACTTACGGGCAATCTGTCATAGGCCGTAGTTATATCACCGATTATCTGATGGAGGCGGGTCAATGGAGGACGGTATTGGATTTCACGCGCCCCCTCTTCCCCTTGTTCACCCAGTCTGACACAATCAACGATGATTTCCGGAGCCTGCTGGTGTCAAACGCGAAAGCCCAGTATGGACTCGGGAATTATAAAGAGGGATATTCGTTGATTGAACGGGCGGCCGCCATACAAGACAGCCTATATTTACGGGAGAAAAACAGTAAAGCGCAAGAGCTGGCCACAGTGTTCTCCCTCAATGAAAAGGAACTTGAATTACAGAAATCCAGGGCTGAATCGCAAAGAAAACATACAATGATGATTGCCGCCATAGGTATCGGGGTACTTGTACTGGTCATTCTTCTCATATTATTGCTTCAATACCGCCGAACCGTCAGACGCAACAGAATCGCAGCCCAGCAGATTGATGAGCTCCAGACACAACGTGAGAAATTGCTCGCTGCAAAAAAAGAAATCCGCACAGATATTCCCTCGGGAGAAAACGAATTTCAGAAAATCGAACAAAAGATTCGCGAAGACAGAATTTTCACGAATCCCGACCTTAACCGAGACTCCCTTGCTGAAGCCTGCGGAGTGTCGCGAGGGAAAATCATGCAGCTGATTCAGGAAAACACAGGCCTGACACCAAACGATTATATCAACAAGCTAAGAGTGGAATACTCCATCCTGCTCATCAAGCAACATCCGGAATGGACCATCGACGCTATTGCCGAAGGTGCGGGTTATATAAGACGTGCGACCTATTACAGCCATTTCAACAAGTTGTACGGCATGACTCCCGCACAATACCGCAAAAACAGCACACATCAATCCCCACTAACATAGTATAAAGAATGCGTCCCCGGTTAGAAAAACCAAGGACGCATCATTTTTATAACGAGTTTTATAACGAGTTAATTTAATATGGTCAGTTCGCGCCGTTACGGGTGCGGACGGTCTTCATCGCCAGTTTCGCCCACTCCTTGAGCTGGTCGTCAGTCCAATTCATGGCGTTGTCGGAAGCATCCGGGGTGACCATCGAACAGGTCTCGTTTTTGTCTGCTATATCCCACATCAGCATTGAGAGTTTGTTGTCATCGGCGAGCTTGACCCATTTCTCCCATGATTCATAACCAATCGGGCCGTCACCGGTGTTCTCCATCGAGCCGCATTCCGAGATTATAAGCGGAAGCCCGTTGGAAATGGCTGTCATCGCCTTGTCGCGGTATTCATCGCCATGACTTGCGGCGTAGAAATGAAGACTGTAAAGCAGATTGTTAAACTCCAGCGGCGACTCGGATGCGATGTCTACATCCTGATCCCACTTAGGTGTACCGACAATCACCACCGAATTGGGTGCTTTCTCCCGGATGACAGGTATCAGTTCATTGGCGTAGTCCTTGATTTCCTGCCACTGCACTTCTGTCGGTTCGTTCCAGATTTCATAGAGGATGTTGGGAGTGTCGCCATACTTGTCTGTCACAGCCGTGAAGAATTTCTTTGCATCCTCCAGGCGATTCTCGTGGGAATGCCAGTCACAGATGACATACATATCATTGTCGATAGCCGCGTCAATCACAGCATACAACTTTGTCATCGCGTCTGCAGAATCTGCGTCATAGCAGTTGACGACATCCCCTGAGGTGTGGGCACCGATAGCCGCGCGGGTGATGTTGGCTCCCCATTTCTGCTTGAAGGCCATGACTGTCGAATCGTTGTAAAAACGTCCCCAGTTGGAATGCCATCCGAGGCTCGGGCCAGTCAGTACAACCGTATCTCCTGCGGCATTTCTGAGAAACAATCCGTCGACGTGTAGCTGAGAGACAGTTGTCAGGGTATCATTCTCCCCCTCCACGGTGGCCACATCGGCAGTTTTTTTGCCGCCACATCCTGCAATGGAAGCCGCCATTGCAGCTCCCATCACGATAATTGCAAATGCTTTGTTCACAATAATTGGTTTTGAGTCAGTATATATGTTATCTAAGCAAGTCAGTTTCAAGCCAATCCTCAACGGTCGCTACGGAACGGAATGAGGGGGAGGAAATCGGCGCCACACATATTGCCGAGCTGAAAATCGTGGAAACAATAGCGGACATGACGCGGGGCTTCAACTTCCGGTGATGCCAGAATCACAAATGCCTTCTGGTCGTCTATACCCACCACTTCAGCGGGATAAAACACCTTGTCTTCCCCGGCGATTTCAAAGCCTTTTATGTTGTGGTTTCTGCACAAACCGTTGCGTGGGGCATCAAAGAGAACTTTGAGCCGGTTTCCATCCTGCTCGAGGCTTTTAAAGCGGGGAGCATCAACCGGAAACTGGGTATGACCATATGTGTGGTTGAGCGCGAGATTTCCCAGGCGGTTGCCGATAGTCCGTTTCTCTGCAGGATGGATGTTGTGTCGTTCATGGGGCATAGCCATGTCATTTGTGGCCACCATTCCGCTGTTGGGTATCATACCTATCGCATCCCATTGGGCTTCACGCAGATACGGGGAACGGTCATTGCCATAATCAAAGGGGGCAATCTCGACGGCATAGAATGGGATATCCCCCTCTCCTATCATCTCGCGCCAATGGCCGACCATTGTGGCCAACCGCGAGGCATAGGTCTGCCAGCTGTCCACATTCGAGCATCCTTGATACCACAGTATCCCTTTATATGTGTAATCTTTGACCGGCAAGAACATGGCATTATACATCACAACGGGACGCATCCAATGCACCATCCCCTCGATGCTGTCGCGGTCAAGACTGATATCCGTATAATCCTTAACAATCTCTTCCGGCAGCCAGCTCTCCACCCTCGCACCGCCATAAGCCGCACTGACGATTCCGACCGGGACCTCCAGCACATCAGACACCCGTTTGGCGAAATGCCAGGCGACAGCACTGAATTCAGGGGCGGTCTTGGGGGACGGCACCACCCAGGAGGCTGCCACCGTGTCAAGCGGATGATAGCTTTGTGTCAGCGGGACAGTCAGGAATCTTATCGACCCAGCCCGTTTTGAAGCCTCCGCCACTTCATCATACCCCCCATTCACCGGACAAGGCTCGTAACCTTTAAGAGGCATCTGCATATTCGACTGTCCCGACGCGAGCCATACCTCACCTATGAGGACATTGTTGATTGTGACGGTGTCCCGGTCTGAATTATCTATGAAAGTGATGGAATGGGTGTCAAAATTTCCCGAGGGAGTATCGACCGTGCCGAGCCATCGGCCATCTTTGCCGGTCTTGACGACAGTGACATCATCGCTCCATGAGGGCCTTATCTCAATCGTGCCGGAAGCAGAAGCATTGCCCCACAGTCTGGCCTTTGATTCCTGCTGCAACACCATGTTGTCTCCCACCATAGAGTTGAGCGTCACTTTGGCCTGCAAGGGGACAACAACCGCCGCCAACAAACTGGCGGCAAATAATTTGTTCATGATTCTAAGTTAAGGATAAGTTTGAAAAGTCGGAGGCCGCAACCTCCATTAAGAATTAGTTTCACAAAGTAACATCTTTTTCACGACTTATCCAAATTCTCTCCGAATGTTTTGTCTCCACGACCTTAATCCACCGCCCCATTGGAAAAATCAAAATAAAATTCATTTTCCCTTGGCATATTAAAAAAAAGCATTAACTTTGCATCGAAAATATGACATCACGCGGTAATAGCTCAGTTGGTAGAGCATCAGCTTCCCAAGCTGAGGGTCGCGAGTTCGAGCCTCGTTTACCGCTCCAATCGGAATCGCTAAACTCAACAGTCCAATGTGATTTTAGCGATTTCGTCATTTAATATATTGACTGACAATCATTTTGTTTAAACATATCATATGAAAAAGTCGATTATTTTCTCTTTCCTGATGGCTATCTTCGCCATCGCCATCACCTCCTGCTCATCAAGCCAGGATGAACTCAAGAAAGCCTGCGAGGAGGCCACCAAGCAGTGTCCCGTACAGGCCGATTACGGCATGTCTATCGTATCAATCGATTATGCCGATAACAATGTGGTCTACAATGTCGAGGTTGACGAAGCCATCTACGGAGCTGACGCAATTCAGCAGTTCACCGCTGCTAAAGACCAGATGAGCGACGCTATGAAACAGGCTATCCTCTCGGGGTCTGACAAAGACATCGCCGCTATGGTAGAGCTTTGCCGCAAGGCCAACGCCAACATCATCTTCAAGTACACCGGCAAGCCCTCAGGCCTGTCGATGGAAATCGAGATTCCTGCAAACGAGCTTTAATTCAAGCACAATATTCTCAACAAGCGGCCTGCAAGTCTGTCACAAGACTGCGGGCCGCTTCCCTTTTGCATATTCCTGGTCTATCAATACACCCGGGGTCACCACCGGCATTGTCAAGATTCATGACTGTTTTGTTTGCGTCCTTTTGGAATTTTGACTACATTTGCGGAGGTTCATTCCAAATCAATGCTGCAAGCTATGGATAATCATAATCATTTCACCCCCGACAGTTTCGCCAACGACCTCAGGCTGATGGAACTCCTGAGCCAGAATTTCCCTACCGTAAGCGCGGCATCGACAGAAATCATCAACCTTGAGGCAATCCTCAACCTGCCGAAAGGGACGGAGCATTTCATCGCCGATATCCATGGCGAACATGAGGCGTTTGACCATATCGTCCGCAATGCTTCCGGAAATATCCGCCGGAAGGTCAATGAAATTTATGGCAACACTATGCGTGACGAGGAAATCAGGAGGCTCTGCACCCTGATTTATTATCCGGAACGGAAACTTGAGGAAATCAAGGAGACGGAGGAGGAGATGGAAGATTTCTACAACGTCACCCTCCACAGGCTTGTCAAGGTCTGCAGGTCGGTCTCTTCGAAATACACCCGCTCGAAGGTGCGCAAGACCCTGCCGAAGGGGTTCGCATATATAATAGAGGAGCTTCTCCATGAGGAGCATGACGACCACAACAAGCAGGCTTATTATTCACGCATCATCGAGACCATAATATCGACGGGACAGGCAGATGATTTCATCGTGGCCATCTCAAAGGTCATACAGCGGCTTAGCATCGACTGGCTCCACATCCTCGGGGATGTCTACGACCGTGGGCCTGGCGCACATATAATAATGGACCGCCTGATGACCTACGAACGGTTTGACATGCAATGGGGCAACCATGACGCATTGTGGATCGGAGCGGCTGCCGGGAATGAATGCTGTATAGCGAATGTACTCAGGATTTCCTTACGTTACGGCAATATGGCCACCCTTGAAGACGGATATGGAATCAACCTTGTGCCCTTGGCCACTTTCGCGATGGAGACCTACGGCGATGATGATTGCAACCAGTTCCTTCCGAAACTGCCTGAGGACTATGACATCGATGACAAGAGCCGAATGCTCCTCGCGAGGATGCACAAAGCCATCGCCATAATTCAGTTCAAGCTTGAAGGGGTATTGATAGACAAAAGGCCGGAATGGAATATGGAGGAACGCAAGCTGCTCCATAAGATGAACATCCCCCACGCGACGATTGAGATTGACGGTACCACGCATCCCTTGCTCGACAACAATTTCCCGACTATCGACCCGGATGCCCCCTATCGTCTCACCCCCGAGGAGAAAAACCTCGTCACCAAACTGCGTCACTCATTCCTGGTCAGCGACAAACTGCGCCGCCATGTCGACCTGATGTTCTCCCACGGCTGTCTCTACACCATAATTAACTCAAACCTGCTGTTCCATGCCTCCGTTCCACTGAATCCTGACGGCACACTCAAGGAGGTCGACCTTGAGGGAAAGAAATACAGCGGACGCGAGTTGCTTCACCGTGTCGGCATGACGATGAGGGCGGCCTTCAATGAGGACACCCCCGCTGACCGGAAGGAATTTGCCACCGACTATTTCTGGTATCTGTGGTGCGGCCCATCCTCTCCCCTCTTCGACAAGGCCCGGATGACCACCTTTGAACGCTATTTCATCGCCGACAAGGAGACCCACAAAGAGGAGAAAGGAGCTTACTACACTCTCCGAGATGATCCGAAGGTCTGCGAGATGATTCTCGACGCTTTCGGCGTGAAGGGTGAGCATCGCCATATCATCAACGGCCATGTTCCGGTGAAGGTAGGAAAAGGGGAATGCCCGGTACGCGCCGACGGCATGCTTCTCGTCATCGACGGCGGTTTCGCCAAGGCTTACCACAACACGACCGGTATTGCCGGTTACACTCTGGTCTACCACTCCCGGGGGCTGCAGCTCGTGCAGCACGAACCGTTCACATCCACGGAGGAAGCGATATCTTCAGCGGCCGACATCCTCGGAACGACACAGATTGTCGAGCTGTCAAACCATCGCCAGCGCGTCAGGGACACTGACAAAGGCCACGAGCTGCAAAGCCAGATTGACGAGCTGACCCGGTTGCTCTATGCCTATCGCCACGGTATCGTGAAGGAACGTGCCAGCCGTTGACCGGAATCATCCGTATCTTACGGAACAGACACATTTTCCGGGAAACCATAATTTTGTCAGTTGCGCGGGATTTGCTACCTTTGTTAGCGCAAAATGGAAAAGAAAAAAGACACCAACATAAGCCACCCCTCGACTCCCGACAAGAAGATGCTCGAAGAGGTGGCCAAAGCCGCTGAAATCGTCAAACGTGGCGGCCTGATTCTTTACCCCACCGACACAGTGTGGGGAATAGGATGTGACGCTTCAAATCCCGAGGCGGTGAAAAAAGTGTACGCTCTTAAACGCCGCGCCGACAACAAAGCCATGATTGTGCTTGTCAGCTCAGCCGATGAGGTGGGTAACTATGTCGAGTCTATGCCTGACATCGCCCGTGACCTGATAGAGGTGTCAGAGAATCCGCTGACCATCGTCTACGACCGGGGAACCCGGCTTGCCCCGGAACTGCTCGGCGAGGATGGCACTGTCGGCATCCGGGTCACCCGGGAGGCTTTCTCGGCCAATCTCTGCCGCAAGCTCAGAAGGCCCCTTGTCTCAACCTCAGCCAATATCTCCGGCGAACCTGCCGCCGCGCTTTTCCCTGAAATCTCGGAGGAGATAATCAACGGGGTAGACTATGTGGTAGATTACCGTCGCGACGATCTCCAGCGCAAACGGCCATCCACTGTGATGAGGCTCTCCTCCAATGGTGTTTTCAAAATACTGCGCCCCTGACCCGCCAGTATGAATGATGATTGACACAACCCCGCTAATGACAATCCGCCACCAATGATTACCGAGAAACATCAACGGATTCGCTATGTCGTCGGAGACCTTCTGGCGACATCATTGGCCTGGTTTGTGTTCAACATCATCCGCTACACCCAGATTGTCATTCCCCAGGGAATGACGATTCCATCATTTTCCGCCTACTACTCCATCAACCCGGTAATCCAGGGACAGATTTTCTTCCCCCTTATGATGATGGGACTGTATTATCTCTCAGGATATTACAACCGCCCGCTCTTTCGATCAAGGCTTGACGAACTGCTGACAACTATCTCGACAGCCATAATCGGATCAATCATCATATTTTTCCTCGCGTTGGTGAATGACCCGATACCAGACCGGGCGAGCAACATCGAGCTTGTGGCCATACTCTTCGCGTTGTTGTTCTCGATAGTCTACCTTGTCAGACTCAGCATAACAGCTTATGGCCTCAAAAAGATAAACCGGGGCAAGCTGACACGGCCGATGGTGGTAATCGGGGTAAACAATGACGCGCGGCGGTTGCGCCACCGTATGGAATCCACCCCGGGACGCGGCCATAAGGTGGTCGCCTTCGTCAATCCCGGCGGCTTGTCAGCAGAGACGCAGAAAGAGACCTTCGACGGGCTTCCCGTACTCTCCATTGATGAACTCGCATCGTCCAAAGAAACACTCGGCTTGGTAGCGCTCCTGATTCCCGAAGGTATCTCGGCAGGCAAGACGGCCGACTTCTCCGAGGTGCTCAACCGACTGTTCCCTCTTGAGATACCGATACTGGTCTCCCCCTCCTCCATGCAGCCAGCCAGCCATTTGCAGAATCTCAGAGACATCGCAGGGGAACCGCTCATCAACATCTGCTCGGCCCGGATGTCAGACTCCACGCAAAACCTCAAACGCGTGGGTGACATACTTGTGTCATCTGCCGCGCTGGTTCTGCTGTCACCGCTGTTCGCCATCTTCGCGATACTGATAAAACGAGACTCCAAGGGCCCGGTGTTCTACCGGCAGGAAAGAATCGGCTATCATAAGAAGCCTTTCAGGATAATCAAATTCCGGACGATGGTGGCCGACGCGGAACCCGCAGGCCCGCGCCTCTCATCCGAGGGTGACAGCCGCATTACACGTCTCGGACGTTTTATGCGTAAATACCGTCTCGACGAGCTCCCCCAGTTTGTCAATGTCCTCAAAGGGGAGATGTCTCTCGTCGGCCCACGCCCCGAAAGGGAGTTCTTCATCCGCCAGATACTCAAGAAAGCCCCATATTACTCGTTGCTCCATCAGGTGCGCCCCGGCATCACATCCTGGGGGATGGTGAAGCACGGCTACGCCTCCACTGTCGACGAGATGGTCGAGCGTGCCAGGTTTGACCTGATATATCTTGAGAACATCTCTCTGATGGTCGACCTGAAAATTTTGCTACATACGGTCAACACGGTCATCAAAGGCCGTGGTGTCTGAAAACATTCATCTGATTATATGCGTGATCCATACCTGCCCCACCGTCTGCGAAAACCTGTCCACGACTTGTGGCTGAAAATTCTGATTCTCCGGGAGAAGCATATCAAGGAAAAGACCCTTGTCATGATTCTCTCCTTGGCCGTCGGCATTCTCGCCGGACTGGCGGCGATGGTCCTCAAATGGCTTATTCATTTCATATCCGGCTCACTGACGGTGTTTGTGAATGTCGATGGAGGAAACTACCTCTACATAATCTATCCCTGCATAGGTATTCTTCTTGCATGCTGGTATGTAAGATATGTGGTCAAAGACAACATATCCCACGGTGTGACGAGAGTCCTGTATTCCATCTCCCAGAACAAAAGCCGTCTGAAACCCCACAACATGTATACCTCCGTGGTGGCCTCGTCAATCACAATCGGATTCGGAGGTTCGGTGGGAGCGGAAGGCCCGATTGTCTACACCGGGGCGGCCATCGGTTCAAACCTCGGACAGGCTTTCAGACTCTCCCCGCGAGTGTTGATGATACTTGTCGGATGCGGAGCCGCGGCCGGAATCGCCGGGATATTCAAGGCCCCCATTGCCGGGATGCTTTTCACCCTGGAGGTGCTGATGCTCGACCTGACCACAGTGACGGTGATGCCGCTGCTTATCGCCTCCATCACCGCAGCCTCCGTGGCCTACATCTTCACCGGTTACGACCTCGAATTTTTCTTCGTCCAGAGCGAACCGTTCGTCATGGAGAGACTTCCGTTCTTCATCGCCCTCGGCATTTTCTGCGGACTGATATCGCTTTATTTCACCCGTGTGATGAACATGATGGAGAAGTTTTTCAAACGCCACCTCCTCAAACAATGGCAACGCACCGCTGTCGGAGGGGCAATCCTGGCTACCCTCGTGTTCCTTTTCCCTCCCCTCTACGGCGAAGGCTACGGCTCGATAAACTCCCTGCTCAACGGTGACCCAGGGTCGATTGTGGATGGCTCGATATTCTATGGCGACCGTGGCGATGTCTGGTTCATCATCATATATATCGGTTTGATTATCGCACTGAAAGGTTTCGCCACCTCAGCCACCAACGGCGGCGGTGGTGTCGGCGGTACATTCGCCCCCTCGCTATATGTGGGATGTATGACCGGATTCTTCTTCGCGTTCCTGCTGAACCATCTCGGGTTCGGCATGGAGTTGTCGGTAAAGAATTTCGCCCTGATGGGGATGGCCGGAGTGATGGCGGGCGTCATGCACGCCCCGTTGATGGGAATCTTCCTTACGGCGGAGATGACCGGCGGATATGAGCTGTTCCTGCCATTGCTTGTGGTGTCAACCCTCTCATACGGTACAATCAAGATTTTCGAGCCGTACTCCATCTACACGATGCGTCTGGCCCGTCGCGGCGAGCTGCTGACCCATCACAAGGACAAGGCGGTGCTGACCCTCATGAAGATGAACTCCGTCATCGAGACCGATTTCCTCTCGGTGACCCCTGATATGAACCTCAGGCAGATGGTAGACACCATATCCAAGTCAAACCGAAACCTTTTCCCGGTAATCGACGGTGAAAACCACCTCATCGGAGTCGTGCTGCTCGATGACATCCGCAACATAATGTTCCGTCCGGACCTTTACAAGAGATTGTATGTCAGCCGGTTTATGACAGCCGCATCGACCAAGCTCCATACCTCTGACTCGATGGAACAGGTAATGAAGACCTTTGATGACACCGGCGCATGGAACCTCCCCGTCGTGGATGAGGAGGAGAGGTATGTAGGCTTCGTGTCGAAATCAAAGATCTTCAATTCCTACCGTCGTGTCCTGCGGCATTATTCCGAGGATTGACCAGGCGCATTGCGTATTCAGGGCATCATCGCGTCCCTGACATTATACCTGTGTCGGTATCTTCGTTTGACATCCTCTGGCGGGCGTTTCCTTTGGATTTGCCGAAATCGAGGTTGAAAGAGAATTTCAGCAGAAACACTTTAGTGAGATTACCCGAATAGAGGGTCTGTGTATATGGCGCGATTGCCGAGAAGTTCTCCACCGTCTGGCGGTACTCCTTCTCGAAAGGATTGTAGACACATAGGGCCGCGCTCCATTTCGGGCGGTTGTATCTAAACGTGAACTGGTGGTTGCGCTCACCGATGCGGAGGGTCTCCCCCCACAGGTTGTTGCTCGCGGTCGTGAACTCGAAAATAAAAGACCAGTCACGCCATGAGGCGAACAGTTCGCCGTAGAATCCCAGATTGGAATGCGTGTGGGTATAGCCGTTGCCCTGGCTTACAAACCGCTGATAGAGAGTGGTGAACCTTAATGTGACGTAGTCTTTGAAGGGCTTGACAAACAGCCATGTATGCCAGTTGAGCCTGTGGAATCCTCGCTGGTTGTCAACCGTCCTGACTATCAGGTCATCCTCGGCCACATCCTGCTCCATCACCGGCCTATGGTCATAATTGTATATGGCTATCGAGCCTATCCCCATGAATTTACAGAAGTCCCAGTTTGCCATAAACTGTGCGCTGTAATATGTGACCGTCTTCAGGTTCGGATTTCCACGCCTGAGCTGATATGCGTCTATCTGGCGTGTGACCGAACTTAAATATGCCAGCGAAGGGGCATATCCGGAGATTTCCCCGTAAAACCGCAGGAACAGCCCTCTCACCCCGCCCCACGAAAAGTTAAGACGTGGATTGAAGATATATTTTTCAAGATTCCGCCCATCCTGGCTGCTGTTTGTGCGCAACGCGCCGAGACCTACGGAATAGTTTAACTGTCTGATTCGGGATTGAAGCTCGACATACATATTGGTCTGGGATGAGTTCATCCTGACTTCACGCCCCTCAGTCCCGGAATAGAGGTTTTTCATCCACTCCTGACTCTGTCTTACTCCACCGCTCACTTTTCCAAAGCCAAATTCACGTTCATATATTCCCTCGGCAAACAGAGACCATTTCCGTCCGTCAATGTCAGATTCGAACGCGTCTACCACCATATCGCCATGGCTCATACGATAGCTGTGATTGTTACGGCTGTCGAGGTACGAGCCGACGACATCAAAATAAAGGTTCTGCTTACGGGGCAGATTCAGCTGATAATAGATGTCAAGCGACGGAATATCAAGGCGCGTGGTGGCATTATCGAAAATATGGTATTCCCGGCCATCCTGATATAATATGCTGTTACGGTCTGACAATGCGTTAGGTTCATCCTTGTGATAATGCCTGAAATTCACACTGAGCATCTGCTTGTCGGCATCCTGCCATACATACCTTAACGAGGTCTTTACCTGGTCATATTTGAAAGG
>URLF01000022.1 GCA_900548705.1 uncultured Porphyromonadaceae bacterium
GCCGGCGTACGCCTACCACGGGGAGCCCATCTCCCCGGACGAGGACATGCGCTCTGTGACCTTCTCCCTGCTGATTGACGGCCACACCGCCGACGAGGCGGCGGTGAGCGTCCAGACCGACGCCACGGCCCTCGCCTCGGAGTACCGCGCCTCGCTTGAGGTCACCGAGAAGGCGATAGAGGCCCAGGCCACCAAGACCAACATCCTGGAGCAGCAGACCGCGAGCCTGCGGGTGACCGCATCCAACATATCGAGCAAGGTGGGCCGGATAAGCGCGAACCTCATCAGGACAACTCCCGGGATGTGGGACAACCCATCCCAGTCTTTCCGCGTCGATGACGGGGAAGGCGGCTTCTCCGCCCAACAGGCCGCCGACCTCGACTCCGTCTGGCAGACGTTCCGCTGCCCAATGGACACCTCGCGTTTCAAGCCGTCCACCGACTACATCCTGTCGCTTGACGCCTGTTTCCAGACCGAGGACGAGGAGTCGGTGGTCTCCCAGGGGAAGATGGCGTTCCGCGCCTCGGTGTCCGACGCGACCCAGCAGGTGTTCCTCTGCCCGTGGGCCGTCCCGGACGTGACCACTTACACCCCCGGCGAGGAGACGCCGCTGCGGTTCCGCCTGCAGACACCCGCCGTGCTGCCCACCCGGAAGATGTTCCTCCAGTTCATCATCCGCGACTGGGAGGACCGCACGGAGCCTGTCGGGCTCTCCTTCCTCCGGATAAAGCTGGAGGAGGGGACGGTGGCCACCCCGTGGGTCCCGGCGGACAAGGATTTGGAGAGCATCATCGACCAGCAGGCCGGGCAGATAGCCCTGTCGGTCAAGGTCGACGGCGAGGAACGCGCCGGGCTGACGCTCGACCGGGAGGAGGGCGTCACGCTCCAGGCCGACAAGGTCAGGATAAAGAACGGCGACCTGCTGGCCGCGCTGTTCACCAACGGCATACTCAACGCCGACCTCGTGGAGGTCAACAGGCTCGCCACCAAGGCCGACGGGAAGACACGCGTGACCATCGGGGAGTTCAACGACGCCTTCATCCGCTTCTACCACGATGACGGCGTGACCCTCGCCCTCAAGCTCGGGCTGGACTATGTCAGCCTCGAGGAGGGCGCGACCGTGACACCGTCGTTGTCCCCAGCCGCCGACAAGGCCGGGGATGGGGACACGGCCCGCGCCGCCGTGCAGGACGCGACCGTGATTCCCATATTCAGGAAAGGGAAACCGGCGGTGGCCCAGGTGTTCGACGAGGAGGGCGTGCTGACCTGGGTGCTGTTCCTCGACGGCCCCGTCACCCCCGACACGCAGCCCTACTCCTGGCGGACATACTCCCTTGTCAGGGAGACCGCGGCCAACCAGGCGGCCATCAGGCGCAGGGACACGCTGAAAGCGGAGGAATACTGGCAGTTCAAGGTCAGGGACGGCGTGTCAGGCGATTACACCCAGTACCGCAACAAGCTCTTCACGAGGAAGATGTCAGACACGGACTTCACCGCCGCCGCGTATTACTACGCCCCGGACGGACGGTACTTCTTCCCGGCCCCGGAGCTGCAGCCCGCGACCGTCACCAACCCGCAGGAGGTCTGGATTCGCAGGTATCACGACGTGAAGTCCGGAGTCCTGTCATCAATCGGAAGCATAACCCTCGAAAACTGAGACATATGGGAAAACCAACAGACATACCGGTATATTACAAAAGCGACTTCGACTTCATTCTGCAGGTTTTTGACAAGACGGGCAAGGAAGTCTTTGTGGGGGATATGGATTTCATAGCCAGTTTCCGGACCTTTTCGCTGACGCGGCCCTTCGTGGCCTCCCGCGAAAGAGGGCAGCTGAGCAATTGCTTCGTTGAACCGGATGGCCGCATCCATGTGGTGGCCAAAGACCACGGACTGCCCCCTGGGCAACTGAAATGCGAGCTTCTGGTAAGGATACCCGACAGCATATACCCCGACGGTATGCGCAAGGACTTCACGCCCGGCCCTGTCGGGATATGCCTGACCGAGGATGCTGGGGGACCGGCCATGCCGCTGAAAGCCCGTCTCACGACAATATGGGTGAATGCCGGGACAAATGGCGCGCTCCCTTTCGTGTTCGAGGAGAAACACAAGGACTCCGATATGGAGACTGTTTACTATGACCGGGGTACAGGCGTGTTCTATCGGGGCGGAGAGGTTATTCCGGCGTCAGAGGGAACTTACAACGAGACTGCCATTGATGGTATGACCCGGGCTTCCACAACTTCCGAGTTCCGGTGCGGCCAGACCGTCTACAGGCATACCGGCAGGGAACTTGTCAACACAGCCATAGAACGTAATCCCAATCAGCGGCTCGTCCATCATGTTCCAACGCTGTCTGCCCATCCCGGGCTTGCATATCTCGACAGGGGTTTCATAAATGTCACCGGGTTGTCAGGACTTTCGACGGTCCCACGCAAGGTGTCGCTCAGGAACATGTGGTTCGCGGATGATGGGTGGCGTGTGCCATTGTCCGACCTCACTGTGCATTGTAGAGGAGTTGAAGCCCACATCGAGGGGGACGACCTCATCCTTGAGGCTGGGGATGGATATGATGGCAATAGTCGCTGTGGCTTCGTGCAACTGGAGTTCGGATTGAACGGCACAAACACTTTCATCGGGGTCAGGTACACATCTGGTGGCGACAAAATCTTCTACAGGGCGCACGGGGTGTTTCCCGTATGTCATCCAATGCCTACTACTGTCTGCGAGGCAGCGCGTTTATTTGAGATAAATCGGGGTAATGGCTATTGTTTCAGTCTGATTCAAAGAGATTTTAGCGGAGGCACGCGCATTGAGGTATGGAAAAGGGCAAACGTCCTGGTCGGGGCACCGGATGATGAAGGTGCCCGTCAACGTTGTCAGCAATGGAGGTGGCGCAAAATCGGCGAGAAAGGAACAAGCATACATGGCAAGACCTGCCTGCTGAGGGTGTCCAGGCGCGTCGGTGGCGTGTGGTCGGACTGGGCGTATTTCCACGTCACCCCCTTTGCACCGGTGAATATCAGGAAAAGCCGCCAGAGAAGGACATAAAAAAGCCGGGGCCTCTTCCGCCGGTCGCAAACGCAGACAGCCAGGAAGTGGGCCTCGACATCACAAAATTAGTAAAAAACAACCAAACCACCAAACATAATGAACGAAAATGCAGCAGGCATGGGTACTCGTCAGCTCCGGGAGCGACTTGCGGCCCTGGAGGATGCCCCGGCGCGACTCCAGTGGGAGCTGACCGGAAAGCCCTCACTCATATCGCGGTTGGTGCCCATCGGCTACCGCACCGAGGATGC
Source organism: uncultured Porphyromonadaceae bacterium (assembly GCA_900548705.1). GTDB lineage: Bacteria > Bacteroidota > Bacteroidia > Bacteroidales > Muribaculaceae > UBA7173. The sequence continues at coordinate 3,303 of URLF01000022.1, forward strand.
CGCCGGACTCGTGTCCGGCTTCGGCAGGCCGGATGCCGAGTCCAAGGTGGCCCTGCGCGAGGAGCTGTCCACCCTCGGCTACACCCACGTCGAGATTGAGGAGTGCGTCGAGGACGTGCCGGACATCCGGCAGGAGGACATCGACTACGCCAGGGAAATCCTCGCCGCGTGGAACCCGGAGACCACGGCGTTGAACAAGACGTGGAATGGCGATACCCGGCTCGTCGTGTTCCCCAAGATTGACACCTCCAATGTCAAGAGCATCAACGCGGCGTGGGGCGGTTGTCCTAATCTGCGGTATTTCCCGCTGATAGACACCTCAAAGGTGACCACCGCGACCGCGGCGTTTTATGACGGCACCGACACGCGCAGCAAACTGAGACGCCTCCCGGCCTTTGACTTCTCGTCACTGACCGGCGGCAACGGCGGGATGCTCTCCTATCACCCTGAGCTGGAGATTCTGCCGCACCTCGATTTCCCGAAGTGCAAGTCCTTCATGAACTCATTCCGGGATAATTACAAGCTGACCGGCATTGATTTCTCCTTCATCGACACGGCCACTTTCGACCAGACGTTCTGCGGTATGGCGATAACGGCCCCCGTGGTAACCGACTTCAAGTCAAGCGCATCAATACAACGCATCTACACCAGTTGTCCAGTCCTGGACCCTGATTTCAGCCCGTACACATTCAAAAGCGCCGCGCCGAAGGTCAATCTGTGCGGACTGTTTTTCATAACCCGTGTCTCGGCGTTGCCCAAGCTCGAGTTCAACAACGTTTCCGATCTGTCGTATTTCCTCGCGTGGTCGGAAAAAGTCCCCAGAGTGATACCGGATATGTCGATGTGGACTGGAGTCACCACCTTTGAGCGATTCCTGCTCACTGACGACACGGCTTCGACCGAGCGCATCGAGGGGCTTAACTTCGTGTCTGTGACAAACGCCACAACCCTCCTGTATGCAAGCTCGTCCCCGTATTATTTCCCCAACCTGCGGTACATCCGCATCCTGAACCTCGGCAAGGGGAGCTGCGCCACCTACGACTTCACCCACGCCCGCTACTGGGGCGAGGACACCCCGGAGCATCCGGACGCGCGGAAGTCACTCGTCGACACCCTGCTCACCGACTCTTACGACCGAGCCGCGGCGGGGAAGTCGCCCATCACCGTGAGGCTGTACTCCACCGTTAAGAACCGCCTGACCGCCGAGGAGAGGGCCGCGATAACCGCCAAGGGCATCACCCTGGCATAAAACAAAACCATCAGACACCAATACATATGACACAGACAGACTACACCACCCGCGTCCTCCACGCCGACGAGGGGCATTTCCTGACACAGGCCGGGGAGGTCCCCGTCCCTGACCGCGCCGTGACCGAGACCGTCTACCTCGCGGCCACAGACTCGCCCGACAACTGGCGCGAGATAACCGCCGACGAGGCCGAAGCCATCCTCGAGGCCCAGCGCGAGGCGGCAGAGGCGGCCATCCCCGGGGACATCAAGGCGACATTGACAACCTCAGACGACAACGCCGATGGAGACTGACACCGCACGCGCACTGCCGTCGCACGGCATATTCACCTGCGCCCTCCCCGACGGCCTGAGATATGTCAGCGCGGGGGACCTGCAGGACTCCTTCCTCGCTGAACCCGTCATCAGGATAGAGGCCCTGGAACGGAAACTCGACACGCTGCTTGAGACCGACGACTCCTCCGCCATCGAGAACTTCCGGGAGATACTGGGGTTCCTCGAGGGGCTGACCGACGACGAGAGGCTGACCGCGCGGCTGGCCGACATCGGGAGCAGGCTTGACGACCTGTCAGACACCATCAGCTCCAAGCAGGACGCGCTGGAGACATCCCCCGACCTGACGCTCACTGACGGCCACATCCTGTCCCTGACAGACCTCGCGAAGGCACACCTGTTCTGCGACCTGTTCAACCAGGCGGCAGGCGAACACGGCCACGCCGAGGTGGTGGACGGTGTCTTCTCCTGCATGCTTAACGGGCTTGAGCTGACCTACGGGGAGGCGGTGGAGATTTACATGGCGGGAGGGCCGGACAGCATCGCCTGCGCCGGGAAATACGCGATGACGCATATAAGGACGCATCTTCCCCCGAGGCTTTACTCCGGCAACAACTACACCGCTGCCCCTAAAATCAACGGCAACTTCATGTTCTACCGCATGGACGACCTCGAAGTGGCCAACCTGAGCGGTCTCGGGATTGAGAATGTGTACTGCATGTTCCAATATTGCCCCAAGCTCCGCGAGATAATCGGCGTGTTCTCCATGCTCGACACCCGTGGCGAGCGCAGCAACATGTTCGCCCATTGTACTGAACTTGTCGAGTTCAGGGTGACACAGATGAACAAGGACATGAGCCTTGAATGGTGCCCGAAAATATCACTCGCGACACTCGTGTACATGGTGAAGAACAGGCAGACCATCAATCAACCGGCGTTCACCGTCACAGTCCACCCCGATGTCTACGCCAAGCTCACCGGCGACACCACCAACGAGGCTGCCGCCGCCCTTACGGAGGAGGAGCTGGCCAAGTGGGGGCAGCTGCTGTCGGACGCGGCTGAGAAAGAAATCACATTCACCATACCAAGCTGACAACCACTATGGAGACAAGAGAACTGACAAACGGAATGATTGAGCTGGTGGCCGCTCCCGGGAAATGGCTGCGCCTGAAAGACTCCGAGACATACGCCCCGAGGGTCCCCGTGAGGACCGGGGAAGCGGCGCGGTGGGAGGAAGTGGATTCCCGACCGTCCTACTCCGAGACCGAGTACAAGGCGAAGGTGGAGGAGCTGATACGCGAACGCTACACGGTGTCCGACGAGTTCGCCCTGATAAACAACGTGATGACAGCCCCCACCGAGGCCACGCGGGAGGAATACGCCCGCTACCAGCAGTACCGCGAGGAGTGCAAACGCCGCGCCAAGGAGACGCTGGCCGCACAAGCAAGCGACAGAAAGGAGGTGGGAGATGGCCAACTTTGAGAACCTGATTCCCTTCATCCTGCATTTCGAGGTGGGGCTGCCGACGGAACACCTCTCCCTGCCCCCTGAGAAGATGTTCGCCAAGGCAAAGGAGATGAAGAACGCCTACGCGGTCGTGGCCGGGGACGCGGGAGGCCCGACCATGTGCGGTGTCACCCTCTCGACATATGCTGCCTACCGCCGCCACAAGGGTATCATCTCGACCACCACCTCCCACCTCAAAGGGATGCCATACGCCGACTGGCTCGACATCCTCAAAGGCATGTTCTGGGACAAGTGGCAAGCTGACCGAATTAACGACCAGTCGGTGGCCAATATGCTCGTGGATTTCGTGTGGCATTCAGGCACGAACGGCATAAAGGTGCCACAGCGGACGCTCGGGGTGACGGCTGACGGGGTTGTCGGCCCCGCGACACTTTCGGCGGTCAACAAGGCCGATTCCCGCGCATTATTCGCCAAACTCAAAACCGCCCGTCTGGATTTCCTTGAGGGAATCGTCAGGCGCAATCCCTCGCAGGCAAAGTTCCTCAAAGGCTGGCGTAACCGCGTCAATGCAATTGTCTATGGAGGATTCAACTATGGATAAGCCCTGACTTTATAGTCAACAAAAACATCACCCCATCTTCCTGTAGTTAGAATGCGTGGGGTGATGTTTTATGATACGTTTCGTTTTGTATTAGGTATCACTTCGTTTTAAAGTCCGGTAACATTTCGTTTTGCGGATTATAGATGGCGATTGGGATGATTTGAAGCTGATATGCGTGAAATGCAGCAATCCCGCAGCTGGAGGTGACTCCGGCTGCGGGATTGCTGTGTTGAATCGTAAATGATGGATTACTTCAGGGAACCGGGCTGGATGTCGGTTACTTCGATGTCGAAGACGAGGGTCTCGTTCGGGCCGATGAGGTTGCCGGCGCCTTCAAGTCCGTAGGCGAGTTCGCCGGGGATGATGACGGTCATCTTGCCACCCTTGGCCAGCATGGTCAGGGCCTCGTTGAAGCCGGGGATGAAGGCTGATGCGGAGGCGGTGTAAGGGGAATCCTTGGTCTCGTCGAATACGGTGCCGTCTACCTTCTTGCCTTTGTAGAAGATGGAAACCTTGTCGGTGGGCTGTACCTTTTCACCGGTTCCGGCGTTGTCAATCTTGTAGACGATTCCGCTGGGGGCTTTGGTGTAGCCATCCTTCAAGGCCTTGTCAGCGAATTCCTTGCCGGCCTCGATGTTCTTCTTGTTGTCGTCAGACTCGGCAAGACGCTTCTGCTCGATTTCGCGGGCACGCTCCTGGAGCTTCTGGTAAGCCTCCTGATAAGCGGCATAGTAGGTGTCGGCGCTTGCGAGGGAGTCCTTTTCATAAACCTCCTTGAAAGCCTTGTAGACTACCTTGGGATCAACGGGATAACCGTAGTTCTGGGAAACGGCCATGATAGGCTGGAGGAGCTGGAGGCCGGTCTGCACACCCTGGTAGTAAGCCACGCGGGAGGTGTCGGACTCAAGGACGGAACGGAGACCTGCGAGGAAGTCATCCTTCTTGAACTTGGCGAGCTCCTCGGGAGTCATGTTGGCCTTCATACGGGCGAAAGTGCTCTGCTGCTGTGCGCCTGCAAATTCGCCGAGGGTGGTTGCGAGGGTATCGGCGAAAGCCTTGTCCTCGCTCGAAGCTGACGACGAACCTTTGTCGCCGCATGAGGTGAGGGCGCCTGCGGTGAGGGCTGCCACTCCGAGAGAAATTAAAAGTTTTCTCATCTTGTTGTTGTGTAATTGATTTATATTGGATTATTATTCTCTGAATTTTGAATACCCGTATAGGGTCATTTCACCACATCCAGGAGGGTGACGGTAAAATCGAGCGCGGCTCCGGGGGGAATTACACCACCTGCGCCTTTGTCGCCGTAGCCGAGTGAGGCGGGGATGAAGAGACGGTAGGTGCCGCCCGGTTTCATCATCTGCAGCCCCTCGGAGAACCCTTTGACCACTCCGCTCACCGGGAGGTCGATAGGCTTCTCGGTGGAGTCGAAGACCGTGCCGTCAGCCAACGCCCCCGTGTAGGTGACACGGGCGGTGTCGTTCAGTCCGGGTGGTGTTCCTTCCCCCTCGGTGATTACCTCGAAAAGGAGCCCCGACGGGGTCTCCACAACCCCTTCACGGGATTTCTGGGCATCGAGGAATGCCTGCTGGGATTCAGCGGATGGGGGAGTGGGAGCCGGATACATACGGTCCATCACCTGATGGAGGTAGTTGTCGGCCGATTTCTGGTCCATGCCGAATGTGTCACCGCCGAGAGCGGCCTCAAGGGCATCGAGGTAGCTTGCGGGAGTGAAGGGGAATCCCATTCCGGCCATCGCGTCGAAACGGTCGAAATTGGCCATCGCGCTCCTGACCCCCGCGAAATATGGCTGGTCTTCGTGGCGGATCTCAAAAGCGTGGCGCATCCCGTCGACAAACTCCTTGACAGCGGTCAGCGAGTCGTTGGGGAAGTTTTCCTTGATGTAAGGCCCGAGATATGAGGCCATCACGGTGGCGTAAGCCCTGTTGATGGAGTCAGTCTCGGCCTGGGTGAACTCCACAGCCGCCTTGCCGGGAGTGTCCTGGCCATCCTGCGCCAACGTCTCGGGGACGCTGAAAAGCGCTCCCGAGACGATGACTGATGTGATGGCGTATTTTCGGAGAGATTTCATGAGAGAATCCTCCCCGGATTATTTCTTGTAGACCTTGATAAGCTCGACATCGAAGAGCAGGGTCTGGTTGGGGCCGATGGGACCGCCGGGGGTGCCTGCGGGACCGTATGCCAGCTGCGAGGGGATGAAGAGACGCCATTTGTCACCCTCCTTCATAAGCTGCAGAGCCTCGACCCATCCGGGAATCACCTGGGTGACACCGAAGGTGGCGGGTACGCCACGGTCAACCGACGAGTCGAATTTGGTGCCGTCGAGCAGGGTACCGGTGTAATGTACCTCCACCTGGTCTTCGGGAGCGGGGGACTGGCCGTGACCCTCCTGCAGCACCTCATACTGGAGGCCCGAGGGGGTGGTCTTCACTTCGGCGCGGGTTCCGTTCTTTTCGAGGAATGCCTTTCCTTCGGCCTCATTGGCCTCGGCGAGCTTGGCTGCCTGTTCTTTCTGCTTGGCTTCCATCTCGGTGAAGAATTTCTGGATTTCAGCCTTGGCCTCGTCATATGTCATCTTGGGCTGGCTGCCGTTGAAGACGGCTGCGACACCGTCGGCGAAGTCGCCCACATTGAGTTCCTGGATACCGGAAGCACGGAAGTTGTTGCCCATGCTCAAGCCCAGCGCGTAGCTGATGCGGTCTAAGTTCTTTTCGTCCATTGTATTTAGGTTGTTTATCGGGCGCGGAAAGGGACGGTCAGAGACAAATCCCGATGACTCGCGCCTTCAATGTGCAAAGTTACTGCAAAATCCGTAATGGAGTTAACAAAATTGTCAAAAAATACTTAAATAAGATTCTCTCCTGTCAGTATCTTGAGCGGTATGGATGGGGATACCCCCAATCGTTAAGATAACGCCCGTCGCCGCCGTATTGTTTCCGCCGGTGGAATTGCTGAGGATTTTGGCTGGGATGTTTTGGGATTTGAAATATTTGGTGTAAATTTGTGAAATCGAAACATAGGTAAGTATTAAAACGACTTCATAAACCGACAACGACATGCGAGCAAAATATAAGAGAGTATTGCTGAAACTCAGCGGGGAGTCGCTGATGGGTGAGCAGCATTACGGCATCGATCCTAAGCGCCTGGAGGAATACGCCACTCAGATCAAGGCCGTGGCCGACACGGGAGTGCAGGTGGCCATCGTGATTGGCGGAGGCAACATCTTCCGTGGCATGCAGGGAGCCGCCAAGGGCTTCGACCGCGTCAAGGGTGACCAGATGGGCATGCTTGCCACCGTGATCAACTCCCTCGCCCTCTCTTCGGCTCTGGAGGCAATCGGCCAGAAAGCCCAGGTGTTCACCGCCATCGCCATGCACCCCATAGGCAACCATTACAGCAAGTGGCGCGCCATCGAGGCCATGGAGCGCGGTGAAATCGCCATCCTCTCGGGCGGAACCGGCAACCCCTTCTTCACCACCGACACCGGAGCCGCCCTGCGCGGAGTCGAGGTCGAGGCCGAGGTGATGCTCAAGGGTACGCGTGTCGACGGCATCTACACCGCCGACCCGGAGAAAGACCCCACTGCCACCAAGTTCTCTGAAATCACATATGACGAGGTCTACACCCGTGGCCTCAAGGTGATGGACCTGACCGCCACCGCCCTCTGCAAGGAGAACCACCTGCCGATTATCGTGTTCGACATGGACACCGTAGGCAACCTCGGCAAGGTGCTGGCCGGAGAACCTATCGGTACTCTCGTGTATTGACAATGGATATAAAACTTTAAACGCTATAAGCCCCATGACTGACCCAAAGACATACCTCGGTCCGGCCGAGGAGAAAATGGAGATGGCTGTGATCTATCTCGACGAGACGCTGGCACGCATCCGTGCCGGAAAAGCCAATCCCAAGATTCTTGAAGGAATCAGAGTGGACTACTACGGCTCAGCCGCTCCTATTTCCAACGTCGCCAATATCTCGGTGCCCGATGCACGCACAATCGCCATCACCCCCTGGGAAAAGTCGATGTTCAAGGAAATCGAGAAGGCCATCATCAACTCCGAGCTTGGCATCATGCCTGAAAACAACGGTGAGGTCATCCGCCTCTCCATCCCCCCGCTGACCGAAGACCGCCGCAAGCAGCTTGTGAAGCAGTCTAAGGCCGAAGCCGAGGACGCCAAGGTTTCGGTACGCAACGCCCGCCGCGACGCCATCGAGGGTCTCAAGAAGGCCATCAAGCAGGGTATGCCCGAGGATGTCGAGAAGGACGCCGAGGCTTCCGCCCAGAAGCTCCACGACAAGTTCATCAAGAAGATTGATGACCTGTTCGCAGCCAAGGAGAAGGAGATTCTGACCGTCTGACGGCTGAAGGGGGATGCATCTCCCCGATATAGAACTACATTGAAATGCAGACCGTTCTGTTCCACGAAACAATTTTCGGACCGATACATTCCCGTCGTCTGGGGACATCGTTGGGTGTCAACCTTACCCCTGACGACGGGAAAATCTGTTCCTTCGACTGCCTCTATTGCGAGGCCGGTTTCAACGCGCAAGGCCCCGGGACAACCGGATTCGCCTCACGCCCGGATGTGGCGCGGTTGCTCGAGGAGAAGCTGCGCGGGATGAAAGTCGAGGGGAAATCCCTCGATGTCATCACCTTCTCGGGCAATGGAGAGCCGACCCTCCATCCCGATTTCCCCTCCATAGCCGGGGATGTGATTGCCCTGCGCGACCGCTATTTCCCCGAGGCGAAGGTCAGTGTGCTGACCAACTCCACCCGTCTGGCCGACCCTGCGGTGGTCGAGGCGTTGAGGAAGGTTGACAACAACATCCTGAAACTTGATTCGGCAATCGATGATACAGTCAGGGTGCTTGACCGCCCCAACTCCCCAGGTTTCACCGCCGAAAGGGTAATCAGTCAGCTCGCGCAGTTTGCCGGCACCGGCATCATCCAGACCATGATGCTCCGAGGTGAATGGGCGGGTGAACGTATCGACAACACCACCCCGGCCGAGGTCGACGCGCTGATTGAGGCATATAAGGCGATAGCTCCTCGCGAGATAATGCTTTATTCCATCGACCGTCCGACTCCGGCCCGTACCCTTGAGAAGATTCCTCCTGAGCAACTGGCGGAAATCGGTCGCCGGATTGAGGCTGAGACCGGCATCCCCGTCCAGGTCAACTGACCGGATGCCGGGAGAGATTATATCGCATAACAAGCATTTTTTCAGTAATTCACATATGGTGAGAGTCACTCAGGGCGACAAGGTTGCTATCCTTTCCCCCGCCTCGATTATAAATCCCGACTATGTCGATGGAGCGGCAGCGACGCTGCGGCGGTGGGGGTTGCATCCCGAAGTGATGCCTCACACGTTGGGTGAGCATGGCTCTTTCAGCGGTTCTGCCACAGACCGGCTGTCTGATTTGCGGGCTGTGATGACAGATCCGGAAATAAAGGCCATAATATGCAGCCGTGGCGGCTACGGGTGTGTCCATCTGCTCCCTGAGCTTGACCGGCTGATGGCTTCGGGGGAGGTGTCCCCCAAGTGGCTTGTGGGTTTCAGCGATATCTCGGCCCTGCATGCCCTGTGGGGCAAATATGGATGGCCCTCAGTGCATGCGTCGATGACAAAACACCTCACCCTTGGCGGTCCTGATGACCAGCTCAACCTCCGGTTGTTTTCCATACTCCGTGGCGAGAAGCCTGAACTGATGTTCCCCACCGGTTTCTCCGGCTCCCCGTCAGGGAAACTGAGCCGACCGGGGGAGGCCGACGGTATGGTTGTCGGGGGGAATCTGGCTGTCCTCGGAGGCCTGATAGGCACACCGGTTAACCCCATCCGTCCCGGCACGATTCTGCTAATCGAGGATATCGCCGAACCTATCTACAAGGTGGAGCGCATCCTGTGGCAGTTACGCCTGGCCGGGATTTTCGACAACCTGGCGGGACTGATTGTCGGGCAGTTCACAGATTACAAGTATCCATCGCGTGACCATGCCGACATGTACGCGATGATAGACTCATTCCTCAGCCATACCCCCGGGGGAGTGCCGTTCCCGGTGGCAATGGATGTCCCCGTGGGACACATTGATGAAAACCATCCTTTGATTCTTAATCTTGAGGCGCGCCTTGAAGTCAGTGAGGGTCACGCCAGTCTCCGATACCATTGATTAGAACCAGTCAAAACAGAAACAAGCGACGTGTAAAATGATTAAATCCGATTATGACAAAAGAGAGACACCTCTCTTCTCGGTGATAACCGTGACTTATAACGCCGAAAAGGAGTTGCCCGCGACATTGAAAAGTGTGAGGGAACAGACCTTTGACAGCTACGAGCATCTGATTATCGACGGCGCGTCATCCGACGCGACCCTCCGTATCGCCCGCGACGGCGCTCCGGAGTCGCAGCTTCTTGTCTCATCCCCCGACAAAGGTCTGTATGACGCGATGAACAAGGGGCTTGACATGGCCAAGGGGGAATATGTGGTGTTCCTCAACGCCGGGGATGCTTTCCATTCGCGTGACACCTTGCGGCTGCTGGCCGACAAAATCATGGACAACGATTTCCCGGGGGTGGTCTATGGCCAGACCGACCTTGTGGACGGGTCGCGCAAGCGGGTGGCCGGACGACATCTTGAAGCCCCGGCCGAACTTACCTATGACAGTTTCAAGGAGGGGATGGTGGTCTGCCACCAGGCATTTGTCGTCCTGCGGCGCATCGCGGAGTATTTCGACCTGCGTTACCGTTTCTCGGCTGATTACGAATGGTGTATCCGCGTGCTGCAGCATTCCCGCGACAACTGCTATATCGATGAGGTGCTGGTCGATTACCTCATGGAGGGGATGACCACCCGCAACCGCCGCGCATCGCTGATGGAGCGGTTCAGGATCATGTGCTACTATTACGGCACATTGCCGACCATATGGCGGCATGTCCGTTTCCTCGGCCGGTTCATGCGTCGCCGCAAATTCGAGAAACAGCTGGCTGACTCAGCCGGACTTTCATCCAATGACAAGAAATGACGATACTCAACACTACTTTCATTGTCGCCGACCACCTTATGGATCAGTTTCTCGGGTGGGCAAGACAAGCCTATATTCCGGCCTTGCGTGAGGCCGGTATCTTCTCCGACCCCACAATGGCAAAAGTGTTGGCCCAGGTGGAGCCGGGAGCGACATCGATTGCCATACAGGCGCGTTGCGGGGAGCTGTCGGCGGCCACACGCTGGCATGACGAGACCGCCGCGTTGCTCAAGGATGACCTGACCGCCCGCTTCGGACAGCAGGTGCTGTTCTTCACTACCTATATGGAGGTGTTGGAATGAGCGACGAGAAGGTGATAATCGGGATAGACCCGGGCACAAACGTGATGGGCTACGGCATCCTCGGGGTCAACGGCAAGACCCCGCGCCTGATAGCTATGGGGGTGATAAAACTGTCGAAATTCGACAGCCATTACCTGCGCCTGCGCCGCATCCATGAGCGTGTGCTTGGTCTTGTCGAGCAATACCTGCCTGACGAGATGGCGATTGAGGCACCCTTCTTCGGCAAGAATGTGCAGTCGATGCTGAAACTGGGACGCGCCCAGGGGGTGGCGATGGCTGCCGCCCTTGTCCGCGACATCCCAATCACCGAGTATGAGCCGCGCAAGATAAAGATGGCAATCACCGGGACGGGTGCGGCCTCGAAGGAGCAGGTGCAGGAGATGTTGCGCCGGATTCTCTCCATACCCCGCGAGGAACTTCTGCCCGAACTCGACGCTACCGACGCGCTTGCAGCCGCCCTGTGTCATTTCTATGAGACCTCCAAGCCGATACCCTCGACATCGGCGAAATCCTGGAAAGCTTTCATCGCCGCCAACCCCTCGCGGGTAAAGAAATAAGCGCGACCGCCGGGACAACGCCTGTGTAGGCGGAATCCCGGCGGTCGTGATATGTATCGTTGGATGGTTATTCCTTGCCTGAACGGAGTATGGAGGCCAGACGCTCCACACCCTTGGTGGCGGGTAGGGGGATGACGGTCACCCCGGCGGGAACCGCAGCCGGTTTCGGGTCGATGTAATATACAGGTACCCCCGGACGCACATAGTGGAGCAATCCGGCGGCAGGGTAGACATTCAGGGAGGTGCCGATGACGACAAACACGTCAGCCTCCTGCACCAGTTCCACCGCAGGCTCGATATTGGGGACAGCTTCCTGGAAGAAGACGATGTGGGGACGCACATGATGGCCGTCGATTACCGTGTCGGGGGTCGTCTCGAAATAAGGGTCGGAGGGGTGAAGCTCGTAGACCTTTGACTCGTCGTCGAGCGCCCGCACCTTCATCAGCTCGCCATGGAGATGGAGGATGTTCTTTGAACCGGCCTTTTCATGGAGGTTGTCGACATTCTGGGTGATGATGTAGACATCGTAATCCTTCTCAAGGTCGACCAGACCGAGATGCCCCGCGTTGGGTTCCGCGTCGATAAGCTGGCGGCGGCGGTCATTGTAGAATTTGTGGATCAGCTCCGGGTTTCGGCGGAAGCCGTCGGCCGATGCCACCTCCATCACGTCATAGTTTTCCCACAGTCCTCCCGCGTCGCGGAAAGTGTTTATGCCGCTTTCGGCGCTCATTCCCGCGCCTGTCGATATTACCAGTTTCTTTTTCATGACGATTACTTATCTTATATGGTCGTTGATATAACGACTTGGGGTCAGCGATAGTTGAGGGGGCTGTTGAGGGTGGAGGCCAGGTAGAAGAAGCAGAAATGGCTCAGCAGAAGCAGCACAAGGATAATCCAGCACATGAGGGTGCGCCTCCCGTAGCATTGCCAGGCGAGCAATGCCGACGCGATGGTGTAGATGGGGTAAAACCATGTCAGCCCCTCGATGGTGAGGTCTCCCGATGTCAGCAGATTGCCGAGAAAGGGGAATGTCACTCCGGGGAGGGCGCAAAGGATTATGACGGCGGTCATCCACCAGGGTACGCGGTGGGGTGTTGGGTCGGTATTTTCCATCGTCAAGTGAAAGTCAGTGGGTTATTTGCCTTCGTTGCGGTAGGCGCGGACGGTCTCGCGTATGCCGTCGCGCAGCGAGAAGCGGGTCTTGAAACCGAAATCGCGCTTGGCTTCCGACACGTCGGCATTCCAGTTGCGCTGTTTCATAATCTTGAATTTGTCGCGGTTGAGGGTGGAGGGCTTGGCCCTGAAATGGCCGATTTTCTCCGCGGCGTATGAGGCTACCCAGGTCAGCCACAGCGGGAGACGCACCGGAATCACCCATTTGGTGCCGAGTTCCTCGGCCACAATCTTCCGGAATTCCTTCTGGGTATAGGCGCGTTCCTCAGATATGATGTATTTCTTCCCTGCGACTCCGGCTGCGAGCGCGTCGAACATCGCGTTCACCAGGTCGTCGACATAGATGAATGTCAACATCTGGGGCTTGAATCCTACCCCGAAATCGAAATGGGAGTCGATTGACTTCACCATCATCAGGTAATCCTTCTCGTGAGGGCCGTAAACCCCGGTGGGACGGAAGATGATATAAGGGATGCCGCTTTGGTATTCGAGATATTGCTCCGCCTTGACTTTCGACAGGCCGTAGCGGGTGTTGGGATTGGGGACAGTGGACGCGTCGAGGGGGGTGTAGTTCTTCTCGTCGCCGGGGCCGAGGGCCGACAGCGAACTCATGAACAGGAAGCGCGAGGGAACCCTCCCGGTCTTCTTCAGGATTTCCACGAACCGGCGCAGATACTCATAGTTGACCAGGTTGAACTCCGGGAATGTCGCGGCTTTGGTGGCTCCGAGATTGTAGATTATGTAATCCCAAGGTTCGCTGGCGGCTATGGCCTCCTCCATCTGGGCCGGATTGTCGTAATCAAGCACGAGGAACCGCAGTGCGGGGTCGCTCAGGTAGCGGCGTGAGGTCGATTCCCTGACGGCGGCTGTCACTTCCATCCCGCGGGCTATTCCCTCCCGGCAGATGAATCCGCCGATGAATCCCCCTGCTCCGACCACGAGCAGACGCTTCCCGGCCAATGTGGCGGCCTGGGGTCGGTTGTTCTCCTGACTTGTGTTGTCTGTCGCTTTCATCGCCTGTTGTATTCTTCGATTGCTTTGGTGTATGTGGCCATGGTTCGTGTGGCCATATCGTCGTCATTGAAACGTTTTACAAACTCCCTTCCGTCGCGGGCCATCTTCTCCCGTATCGAGGGGTAGTTGATCATCTCCTTGACGGTGTTGAGCCATTCCTCCACATCGTCAGGATCAATTGAAGGTGCGGATGGCCCGGATGCTTCCTCCAGACATGAGCCGGAGGCGACAACCACGGGGGTGCCGACACTCAGGCTCTCGATGACCGGTATGCCGAAACCCTCGTAGCGGGAGGTGTATGACGAGCAGAACGCTCCCGCATAGAGCGCGGGGAGGTCGGCGAAATCGGCATTCTCGATGAATTTCACCCTTGACTCGATGTTGTAGGTCGAAATGTAGCTGTCAAGGACTTTGGCGTATGATGTCCGACGTCCGACCAACACCAGGTCGATTTCGTCAGGCAAGCCGCGGATTCCCCTGACGGCCATCACCTGGTTTTTGCGGGTCTCGATAGTCCCCACCGATATGATATACGGCTTGTCGATACCATATTTCCTTTTGACCGATTCGATTTCCTCATCGGAGGGCTGACGGTGGAATTGTGTGTGGCATCCCTGATATACGACATCTATCTTCTCGGCGGGGATGTCATAGAACTCCATGATATCCTTCTTGGTGCGTTCGGAAATCGCGATTATCCTTGTCGCTTCCAGCGCCGACCGGCCGAATTTGTAGTCGTAGATTTTCCGGTCGATGACACCGTAGCATTCCGGGAACCGCCGGAATATCACATCATGGATGGTCAGCACCGTCGGCCCGTCGAATTCTCCGATGTTCAGGGGAAGCTCTCCTGAAAGGCCATGGTAAAGGTTTACCCCGTCATGGCTAAGACGGGGGGTAATCCCTTTTGAACGCCACATACTGCCTATTGCGCGCCCGAATGTCGACTCCGGGGTGACGATGTCAACATTGCTGCGGCTGAGCAAGCCCATCAGGCGGGGATTCTCTTTCAGCCTCGGGGCATAGAGCAGGTATTTGTTGTCAGGATATTTCGCGGCGAGAACCTCGACAAGCAGCCGGGAGTAGTTGCCCAGGCCGGTATTGTTCTCGACGGCGCGTTTCCCGTCGAAGCCGATAATCATATGGTTGACTGGTGTTGAGGGGTGAGGATGACGGTCAGGCGTTGTCGAGTGGAATGGTCCGGTAGATTGAGTTGTCGAGCGAGATGAGGGTTTCCGTTCCGGTCACGCCGCTGATCATCTGTATCTTTTTGTTGAGCAGCTCCATGAGATGCTCGTTGTCGCGGACAAACAGTTTGATGAGCATCGTAGGGGCCTGTGGTGAAATGGCATTCGATGACTTCGGGTATCTTTTCCAGCTCAGGCACCACATCTTTGTACATGGCTCCTCTTTCGAGGTTCACGCCGATGTATGTGCAGGTGGAGTAACCCAGCAGTTTCGGATTGACGGTGTATCCCGAGCCGGTGATGATTCCAAGTTCTATCATCCGCTGTATTCTCTGATGGATTGCCGCACGGGAGACACCACATTCCTGGGCGATGTCTTTCGAGGGTATACGGGCATTATGCATCACGATCGACAGAATCTGTCGGTCGAGGTTGTCGATAGATGAAATCTTATCCATATATTGATTATATGTATGTAAGGGCTTGTTGAGTGTAATTTCTGCAAAATTACGAAAAATTTCCGAAATTAATGGCATTTTGCCACCAAAAGCGGTTCACAAGGGTAATTGTGTAGAAATCAGCCTCAGTTTTTCCCGTTCAAGCCTGCAAGTATGACCGATGCCGCCTTGGCGGGAGCGTCGGCAAGGGTCAGTTTGGATTTCATCCGTTCGTAACCTGCCAGCATCTTTTCTCGGCCCGGATTTCCCGGGAGGATGCGGCGTAGCTGTTCCGACAGTTCATCCGGGTTGCAATGGTGCATCAGCAGCTCCGGAACGATTTCATTGGCGTACCTCTCCCCGTTCAGACCGTTGGCAATCAGGTTGGGGAGGGTCACATGGGGGCATTTAAGCACATGGCTCATCAGATTGTAGAAGAGCTTGGAGCCGGAGGAGCGGTAGCACACCACCTGCGGTGTGCCAAGCAGCGCGCATTCCAGTGTGGCTGTCCCCGAGGTGACGAAGGCTACCGACGAATGGGCCATCAGCGGGAAAGTCGCGTCGGCGATTACCGGGATATGCTCCAGGCGCGGTATCTCCAGCGACCTGTAAAACTCCATCGGAATGGATGGCGCGGCGGCTACCACCGGCTGCAGGCTCGGGAACCGCAGCGCGGCCTCCACCATAATCGGGAGATTCCCTTTTATCTCCCCCCGGCGGCTTCCCGGGACGAGGGCGAGCAGCGGACGGTTGGGGTCAAGGCCGTTGAAGAGGTTGAACTCCGCGCGGGTCGGCATCGACTCCCTCTTGCGCTCCACCTCAGCCACCGACGGGTTGCCGACATACTCCACCTCCAGCCCTTTGTCGCGGAAGTAATCCACCTCGAAGGGGAGGATGGAGAGGATTTTGTCGCAATAACGGCGCATCTCCTTCACCCTCCATTCTTTCCAGGCCCATACTTTCGGGGAGATGTAGAAGAACACCGGAATGCCAAGCTCCTTGGCGTGCCGGGCGAGCTTGAGATTGAATGACGGGTAGTCTATTAGGACAAGCGCGTCGGGGCGCGTCTCTGAAATCGCCTCCTTGGCTTTCTTCAGGATGGCGGCAATCGTGGGGAGATGACGCAACACCTCGGCGAAACCCATGTAGGCCATCTCGCTGTAATGGACCAGTGGCGCGTGACCGGCTTCCTTAGCCATCAGGTCACCTCCGAGAAATGTGATTTCCGCTCCCGGCGACTGGCGGATGAGTTCAGCCACAAGGTCTGCGCCGTGGAGGTCGCCGGAAGCCTCTCCGGCGGATATGAAGAATCTGAGGTTTTTATGGTTCATGTCAGGATGGTTCGGCGCGAAGAGCCCGCGCCCGATTGGGTTATTCCGGCCGGGTTATCTCTCCGGCGTTGAATTTCAGCAGCAACGGGAGTGTCTCCCAGCTGCAAGCGTCGGTCTCGAAAATCGAGCCGTTGTCTGTCCCGACGGTCCATCCGTCCGGAAGACTCTCACATACCTGCCGGTATATGGCCATGTTTGGGTCATCCGCGTCAGGGATTCCGTCGGTGGGATAGATGGCGAACACCGCCACACTCCTGTCTGCGAGTCCCGCCGATATCGCGGGGTCGGCCTGCAGCCGCTCCTCCATATCCTTGCAGTCGCCACAGTCAGGGTCGAAAAGCAGCAGCCATACCTGCGCGTCGGGCTGTAGGTGGCTGATTTCGGAATAAAGTGTGGTCGCCCGTCCGTCGCGGGTGGTGAAACTGAAATCCCCTTGCGGAGGGGTGGCTGTCAGTGTCGCCACGCATGTCAGCAACAGTATGAGGAGCGATGTCAGTCTGGTCAGGAGTCTCATGGGGATGATGTCTGATGGGGAATCAAATTTCGAGCTTCATCCCTTCGTCGGCGAGGATGGTTTCGGGGAAGATTGCCTTGGCCTGTTCGAGGTGCTGGCTCTCATCCTTGTAAGCCTTGGAGTAATGCCCTAAGATAAGCTTGCCCACACCGGCTGAACGGGCAATCCGGGCGGCCTGAGAGGCGGTGGAATGGAACCGCTCGCGGGCCTTGGCTGTCGCGTCGTCGGCATATGTGGCCTCGTGGTAGAGGAGGTCTACCCCCCTCACCACTTCGGCCAGCGAACGGTCGAAAAGGGTGTCGGAGCAGTAGGCGTAACTTGCCGAGCGGTCAGCGTCGCGGGTGAGCCGCGAGTTGACAATCACCGTCCCGTCGGGGGTGACGAAGTCGGCTCCATCCTTGATGCTTTTCATCTGGGCGACAGGCACATTGAAAAATTTCACCGCGTCGGCTATTATGTGGCGGGGTTTTGGTTTCTCCCGCAGAAGGAATCCGACGGTCGGCACACGATGGTGCATCGGGAAAGCCTCGACGGTGAGGCTCTTGGTGTCAAGGATAGTCTGGCGTACTGTCGGGTCGATGATGTTGAACTGCAGGTCGAATGAGCGTTCCCGGCAGAAGAAATCCACCAGATTGCTGAAAATCTCCGCTCCCTCCTTGAAGGTGTGGACCGTCAGTGTGCCACCCATCTGATGTAGCGACAAGGTGGAAAGCAGTCCCGGAAGTCCGAGGCAGTGGTCGCCGTGGAGGTGGGAGATGAATATATGCCGCAGGCGCGTGAAATTCAGGCCCTGGGTCATCATGCTCCGCTGGGCGCCCTCGCCGCAGTCGATCATCAGCAGTTCGCGGTTATGCTCCACAACCTGACATGCTGGCAGATGGCGGCGTGAAGGGGTGGCTGAGCCACATCCCAGTATATGTAATGTCAGATTGCTTTTTGCGGGCATATTTTCAAGCGGGGTATTTTAGAGTTTGACAGAGGGGGAGAGGTAACTGTTGACGGCCTCAGGATTGGCGAGAGCCTCGCTGACAGTCATCGGCACCTGGGTTGTGGCTGTCACCCGTGAACCGGGAATGACCGCCTTGAGCAGTTCCTCAGGGGTAGGTGCCTTCTTGAGGTTGCGGTATTCATCATAGGTGTAGGTAGTGAACATCGTCTGGTTGCTCACACCTACCTGGCTGAGCAACCATCCTCCGGCAAATTCCACCGGAGCGGGATTGGCGGGGATGTCAGTCGGGGCGGGGAAGCTTATCAATGCTCCGTCAGGGCCGACCTGCACCGGCACATTGTCACGGAAATCTCCGGCGGTCTTGTAGAGGACTGCCTTTGGCATAATCCCGACTGCCCCTTGGGGGAGGGAGGGACGCAGGTTGGAGACATCCACTTTGAGTTGTGGCTCGGGGGCAGCCTCTTCGGCCGGAGTTGTACGGCGCGACGCGCATCCGGAGGTCACCACAATCGCGGCGGTCATTGGCAATGCGTATTTGAGTAAGGGTTTCATTTCGGATAGGGGTGTGGTTATATTGACCGACTATCCCGGCCAAAGTTTAAAACGCTTTGGCCGGGATATGGTTTTTGATTGGTGTCAGCGCATCACTTTCTCGACGATGACCTCACCGTTGGCAAGGGTCACTTTCACGATGACCGCGCCAAGAGGCATAGCGTTGAGGTTTATCGAGGCGAAATCCCCGTCAAGGGTAACTTCGGCTGCCCCACGGCGACCGTCGATGGTGTAGACCTCCACTGCAGAGATTGCGGCCGGGGCCTTCACTGCCATCGCTGCCGACTGGCGGTCATATGTGACAAGGGTCCGGTCTGCGGCTGTCTCATCCGCGATTTCGTCAATGGCGGAGATGGCTTTGCCGATGGTCACATAGACTGGAGTGTTTGAGAGCTGGTTGAATTGGCCGTTGTTCAGCAGGTATGGATAAGTCATATACTTTGTACCTTCGACACCCTCTTTGAATACTCCGTTGACAGTCGCTGTCGTTGATTTTCCGGCTTCGAGGAAGATGTTTTCCGATGCGATGTTATTTATGGATGTTCCTCCATTTCCGGGGAAGAAATAAACCCGGATATTGTTGGCCAGATAACCTGATGTGCAGTGCAATCCGACATTGAAGCTGAGGTCGTTGGCATTTGCGTTGTCGGCGTTGCCGTTGAAGGTATAGGATGTGGCCGTCACACTGGGAGCCTCGGGTTTGTTGCCGAGGGTGACAGCTTTTTCCGCCAGAATCTCACCGGTGTTGGCAGACCGGAGTCCGATATAAACCTGTCCGGAGGGAACTGTGGCGGTGTAGCAGGTCATACCTGAAGTCTGGGTCGTGGCCTGATCTTCGCCCGGGGTGAGGTCATAAAGGATGCCGTCGCCGACAGCCGAAGGATTGCTCACAGTGGCGCGGAAAATGCCATCAGAGGATGGAGCGCCGGATGCCTTGGTGTAGATGCAGGGTTGTATGCCGTCGAGGATTTCCACTCCGGAGTTGTTGCTGACTTTGTATGAGATTTTGAAGTCAGTGAAAAGATAGAGGGGTGTCAGCAACTCGAAATCGGAGATTTCAAAGCTCGGAGCCGGGACATTCTCGACCGAGTATGCGCCTCCCGAGACTGTCAGGTTCACATAATTTATCGCTCCGACGGTGTTGGCAACCTCGGTGTATTCCGAATAGGGAGGATAACCATTGTCAAACTCTGCAGCCACGAGATAGATTTTGTATGAGCCGTCAGACAGATTCCCCGGAAGTGTGAAATCCGCAGAACTGAATCCGTAGCCGGTCTGGAGGTCGCTGTAGGAATAGTACCATCTGGCGAATACCGGCTCGCCGCTTTCCGGAACAATCTTTATTGCCAGTGTGGTTCTTATCGTCTGAAGTGATTGGTTGTAGATGACTCGTTTCTGGTCGGTGGTGAGAGTCAACGTGTTGCCTGACAGTGAGCCTTGCAGGTTGCCTTTGGAGGCAATGGCCGGTATGTCGATGTCGATTGTCGGGGCGTCGGGTTTGGTGAGGTTCAAGACAGCAGTCTGGTCGAAACTGTAGTCCCCGGAACCGTTACCGCCGATACCCTCTCCGGCGGGGGTCAGGGCTGTGAGCTTGAAGAAACCGTCATAGTTTCCTCCCCATCCCCAGTTGAAATGGAAATATCCGTTGTAATATCCGTCGCATACAAATGCGTGCCCGGCTGATGTGAGGTTGAATCCGGAATACAGCACTGGGCCTACGGTCTTGATGTTTTCGTAAATGAGATTTTCCCAGGCTTCGCGCGAGAAGTTCTGGCGATTAAGTCCTATGGCGGCTTCGTTGTATCCGAGGTATTCCTGCATACCCTCCATACAGGTGAATGATGAGGCCCCCGATGCATTGGTGCCGTAGTTCATTTCAGCCACATATCCGACAGCCTGCATAAGCTGAGCGACAGCGGTTTTCTGGGCGGCTGTCCCGGCATTGTTGGCATACGAGCCGAGCATATTGTCCCAGTCAAAGGTCACATTCGACAGGTCAAGCGACAGCTGTGAGGTGTATAGTCCGCTGCCCGATATGCCCTGATTCGGGGTGTAAGTCTTGGTGCCGTTTCCCTTCGGAGGATAGTTGTGGTATTTCATCACTTGGGCTGCGGCGGTGGCGGTACAGCCTGTGTAACAGCGGGTGCCGTTGACGGTGGGGCAGAGATTGTTGTAGGGTGAGTCCTGATTCCATGTGGTCGGCACGAAATTCCACACCGCTGGCTTGATTGTGCTTGCGAGGGGCTGGGCGTGTGGCGCGTCGGTCTGACGGTCAGCCTGCCCGGCAGGAAGTTTTTTTATGGCAGCCTCGGTATGGCCAATCTGGCGAGCGGATTCCGACAGCCACCATTCCAGTTGGGGCGGCATCTCCCCGCTGGGGGTGACATCGGTGTAGCCCAGCATCGGTTCGGCGAGGTCATCTGCGCCGACAAACATTATGGAGTTGTCATTGCGGGAGAACAGATATATGGCCGGGGTGTTGTCGGGGGTGTTGACAGTCCGTAACAGAGTCGGTTTGTTGTTCCCGGAAATACGGAGAGCGCCGTTGGTTGAGCCTTCCAGACGGGAAAGTGCCTGCTCGGGGGTGAGAGGCGTACCCCATGCGCAAAGCATACCGGCGGTCAGGGTGAATGACAGTAGTATTGTTTTCTTCATGGTGTATGATGAGATGAATGATTGATGCGGGTTGCAAATAAATCAAGGATGCCGCCGCGAGTCTATGCAGGCGGGGCATCCTTGTTATGTATGGGCTAAGCCATATCGTCAGTTGGCGACTTTGGCAGTGAAGACTGAACCGTCAGCGAGGGTGACTTTGACGAGAAGGATTCCGGCGGGGAGGGTCGAAAGTGACGCTCCTGCGCTTGTTCCGTCGACAGACATGTCGGGTGAGAGGCGACGGCCGTCGAGTGTGAATACCTCAACCGACGCGATGTCAGACGGGGCAACCACTGTGAGGATGCCGTTGGCCCGGTCGGCGATGACGAGGGTGGATTCGGCGGTGTCGGCGGAAGTCTCTTCCACGCCTGATTGGCCAGATTTCACTTTGAAGGTCAGCATTCCAAGACTCTGAACATAATATCCCTCGACATATCCGAAGATGGCATTGTAGAGTGTGCCTGTTTTCGCATCGGGGAGAGTGCCGCTCACTGTCGCTGTGGCAGACTGGTCGGCGTCGAGGAAGAATGTCTCGGATGAGGAGAGGGTCTGGAGTACTTCTCCGTTGCTCTTGCAGATATATACCCTCAGCGGGGCGGCCCAGTAACCGCTTGTCACTTTCAGACCGCAGTTGAACTGAAGGTCGTCGGGATTGGCGTTGTTACGGTCACCATCCATGGTGAAGGTTGTCGCCGACACGTCAAGTGTGGTGGCGGCCTTGACTGTCACTGGGATGTATTCAAGAAGCATACCGGAATTCTGGGACACGATTCCGAGATATGCCTGGCCTGAGAATGAATCGCTTCCCTGCATGGGATACATCGTGGCGATGGTCTCCACGTCGCGGCTTTCACCGGGGAGGATATCTACGGCGTAAGCGTCTCCCATCCCCTTGATATTGGCAGAATTGTTTGTGATGGTGAAAATCACAGGCATGATACCATCATAAATTTCAGTTTCTCCGTTGTTCTCAATGGAGTATGAAATTTTAAGGGGATTCGACATGTAGATGGCAGTGAGGGCCGTAAGGTCATACCCCTCGATAGCGTTGGTCCCGACATTGCTTACCCTGGAGATAGAGCCGTTGGAGATGGTAACATTGACATAATTGGCGCTTGAAAGGTCATGTCTTACTTCAAGCCATTCGCCATCGGGATAATCGCGGGTGACCAGATACATACGGTAGCTGCCGGTGGGAAGGTTTGCCGGGATTGAGAGCCGCATCGAGGAATAGCCTACATACATGTCCAGCGAGACGGATGAACCGTAACCTCTGACCTCTTCCTCGCCTGAGGTCATATTGACAGCCTTGAGTCCGAATTCGACCTTGACGGTCGCTCCGGTCGAATTGTAGGCGAACACACCTTCACTTTCAGCCATGTCGGATGAGATGTTGAGAGTAGTGCCGCTGGCTTTGGAAGCTGTGAGGCTCCCGGTGAGGGTCACGGGGGAAGTGGCGGGAATGTCGATGGTCGGCGCGTCGGGTTTTGTGAAGTTCAGGACGATTTCCTGGCCGAAGTTGAAGCCTCCGGCGTTACCTCCGATTCCCTGGCCTTCGGGAGTGAGGGCTGTCAGTTTGAAGTAACCGTCATATGAGCCTCCCCATCCCCAGTTGAAATGGAAGAAGCCGTCGGAGGAATAACCGTCACAGACGAAGGCGTGTCCCCCCTGGATTGCGTCGTCACCGGCGTAATATACCGGGCCGACAGTCTTGAGGTTTTCATATACGAGGTCTTCCCACTGGGCGAGGGGGTAGTCCTGGCGATTGAGCATGACAGCCTTCTCGTTGTAACCGAAGTATTTCTTGACACCTTCGAGCATCGTGGGTGACTGGGCTCCGGAGGCCTGGGGACTGTATGCCATCTCAGAAGCGTATCCGACAGCCTGCATGAGGTAGGCCACGGCGTCGCGCTGGGCGGCGGTGTATGTGCCGGAATAGCTGTCGAGCATGTTGTCCCAGTCAAAGGGCTTGCCATCCAGTTTGAGGGTGCGGGTGGTGTTGCTGTTGCCGTCCTTGTAAGAGATGGTGCCGGTCCCTTCCGCCGGATAATTGTGGTATTTCATCACCTGGGCGGCAGCAGTGGCCACGCAGCCTGTCATTGACCTGTAGCCGCTGACAGTGGGGCAGTTGTAGTTGTATGGGCTGTCCTGGTTCCAGCGGGTGGTCACCAGAGGCTCTATGGGAGCCTTGGTGTCGCTCTCGGCCTTCACAGGGAGGGTGACATACAGCCCGGCACCTTTTTCAGGGCGTGACATCACATAGTCGACCTGACGGGAATACTCCGAAAGCCACCATTCCATCTGGGGCGGAATCTCACCGTTGGCGCAACCGTCGATGTAACCCAGCACCGGCGCAACACGGTCGTCGGCGGGTACCACGAGGGCGTTCCCGTCGGAGGCGAACACATAGACCGTGGCCGCGTCGTCGGGGTTGAGTAACACTCGTCTGATTTCCATCGATGCTGCGTTGGCCGGGGCCTTCTGTATGCCGTTGACAGGTTGTGAGACAGCTCTCGACAGGGCTTCCTGCGGAGTCAGATGTTTGGCGGACACACCGCAGAGGGTCATTGCCGCCAATGATGTCAATAGAAGTTTCTTATGCATTTGATCTCGGTTGTTAATCTGATTTGGTATTCCCGGAACGGCCAAAGTTAACTATAATTTACTAAACATACAATAAAGCGTAGCAGTTTTCGCGACACAGAAGTTTTTTTCAGGATTATTAGAGAAAAAAATCGTTAATTCTTGTAAAGGTTGCGGAGATTGATTAATTTTGTCGGATAATCGGAGTCTTGGCTGAAGGCCTTAAATGGGGAGTTGTGGCCCGTTGGAAGGCAAACGCAAGGCTTGCGCCATATATTCGCTGACAAAAAAGAATAAATCAACCTTAATAACAACACAACTCTAAATCAAAAACACTTATGTGGTTAACATCCTCATCCATAGGTAGGAAGTTGGTCATGTCATTGACCGGTGCCTTCCTGATCCTATTCGTGACGTTCCATGCGTTGATGAACGGGGTGGCGATTTTCTGGCCTACCGCCTACAACGTCATCTGTGAGTTTCTCGGCGCCAACTGGTATGCGCTCGTAGGCTCGCTCGTGCTCGCCCTCGGGTTCATCCTCCACATCTGGTATGCCACCTGGCTGACCATCCAGAACCGCAAGGCGCGTGGCACCGCCCGTTATGAAGTGACCTCCCGTCCTCCCCAGGTCGAGTGGTCGTCGAAGAACATGTATGTCCTCGGTCTGGTGATTCTCGCCTTCCTTGTGCTTCACCTTGTTCATTTCTGGTCCAAGATGCAGCTCGCCGAGATCTGCGGCTTTCAGGCTATGGATGACGGTCAGGCTGTTCCCGCCGCCGCCGGCACATGGTTCCTCCAGATGACCTTCAGCCATATCTGGGTGCTGATTGTCTATCTGATTGCTTTCGCCGCCCTCTGGTTCCATATGACCCACGGTTTCTGGTCGATGTTCCAGAGCTGCGGATGGAACGGCAAGATCTGGATGTCACGCCTCAAGACCATCGGCAATATCTGGACCACTCTTGTAATCCTGCTGTTCGCCGCCGAGGCTATCGTGTTCACCGTCCAGGCCCGCAAGGGTGTCTACACCTCTTGCCCCGCCCTGCAGGAGCAGTACATGGAGATGATGGCCGCCCATGACGACGCTGTCTTCGCCCCCCCCTGCGCAGCCGCCGGCTGCGAGCAGGCCGCTCCCTGCGCCCAGAGCGAATGCGCCAATGCCCAGTGTGCCAACGCCGAGTGTGGCGATGCCGCCTGCGATCCCGCCGCCTGCAGCTGCCCCGAAGGCACTTGCGGACAGCCCGGCGTTTGCCAGGAGAACAACTGCGCCGGTTGCCCCTCGAAGGCAGTCGCCGTGGAGACTGAAACCGTAACCGTAACCGAATAAACCACAACTCAGATATGGCAGATCTCAAGAAACTGGAGGGAATGATCGACTCTACCCCCATCATGAAGGACTACGCCGACATCGAGTCGTCTAAGCTTCCCGAATTCCAGATTGACAGCAAAATCCCCGAAGGTCCCGTAGCTGAAAAGTGGACCAATTACAAGGCTCACCAGAAACTGGTCAACCCCGCCAACAAGCGTCACCTCGACATCATCGTGGTCGGTACCGGTCTGGCTGGCGCGTCAGCCGCCTCTACCCTCGGCGAGCTGGGCTTCAACGTGATGAACTTCTGCATCCAGGATTCACCCCGTCGCGCCCACTCCATCGCCGCACAGGGTGGTATCAACGCCGCCAAGGATTACCAGAACGACGGTGACTCCGTTTACCGCCTCTTCTACGACACCGTCAAGGGTGGTGACTTCCGCTCACGCGAGGCCAACGTTTACCGTCTGGCCGAGGTTTCGAGCAACATCATCGACCAGTGTGTCGCCCAGGGTGTTCCCTTCGCCCGCGAATACGGAGGTCTCCTTGCCAACCGTTCATTCGGTGGCGCACAGGTTTCCCGTACATTCTACGCCAAGGGTCAGACCGGCCAGCAGCTTCTGCTCGGCGCATACTCCTCGCTGAACCGTCAGATCGAGAAGGGCACCGTCAAGAGCTACAACCGTCGCGAGATGCTTGACATCGTGATGATCGACGGCCGCGCCCGTGGTGTCATCATGCGCAACCTCGTCACAGGCGAGCTTGAGCGTTACGCCGCCCACGCCGTGGTTCTCGCCACCGGTGGTTATGGCCGCGCCTTCTTCCTGTCGACCAACGCCATGGGTTGCAACGGTTCCGCCGCAATCCAGGCCTTCCGCAAGGGTGCTTACCTGGCCAACCTCGCCTTCACCCAGATTCACCCCACATGTATCCCCGTCCACGGCGAGGACCAGTCAAAGCTGACCCTCATGAGCGAGTCTCTGCGTAACGACGGCCGCATCTGGGTTCCCAAGAAGAAAGAGGATGCCGAGGCTATCCGCGCCGGCAAGAAGAAACCCACCGATATTCCCGACGAGGACCGCGACTTCTACCTGGAGCGCCGTTACCCCGCCTTCGGTAACCTCTGCCCCCGCGACATCGCTTCCCGCGCCGCCAAGGAGCGTTGCGACGCAGGCTTCGGTGTAGGTACAGGCAACGCCGTTTATCTCGACTTCAAATACGCCATCGACCGTCTGGGCAAGGCTGCTGTCGCTGACCGCTACGGCAACCTCTTCGACATGTACCAGATGATTTCCGATGACAACCCCTACGAGACCCCGATGATGATTTTCCCCGCCTCCCACTACACCATGGGCGGTATCTGGGTTGACTACGAGCTGCAGACCTCAATCAAGGGTCTCTTTGCCATCGGCGAATGTAACTTCTCTGACCACGGCGCTAACCGCCTCGGTGCTTCCGCGCTGATGCAGGGTCTCGCCGACGGTTACTTCGTTCTGCCCTACACTATGCAGAACTATCTCAGCGACCAGATCAAGGTTCCCCGCTTCAAGACCGACACCAAGGAGTTCGACGAGGCAGAGAAGGGTGTGCGCGACCGTATCGCCCGCCTTATGGCTATCAAGGGTAAGCAGAGCCCCGATCAGCTCCACAAGAAGCTGGGCCACGTCATGTGGAACCTCGTCGGCATGGGCCGTACCCTCCAGTCGCTTGTCAAGGCTGTCGACGAAATCGCCAAGATCAAGAAGGAGTTCTATTCCGACCTCCGCATTGTCGGCGAAGTCAACTCGCTCAACACCGAGCTTGAGAAGGCTCTCCGTCTGGAAGACTTCCTCGAAATCGCCCGCATGATGGCTATCGACGCCCTCCACCGCAACGAGTCTTGCGGCGCACACTTCCGCGAGGAGTACCAGACAGCCGACGGCGAGGCCGCCCGTAACGACCAGGACTACATGTATGTAGGCTGCTGGAAGTTCACCGGCGACGACGAGAAGCCCATCCTGCTCAAGGAACCCCTCAAATATGAGGCCATCCAGGTTCAGACCCGCAACTACAAGTCGTAATCCCACGTTGAACCATACAATATCCCGTAATCAATTATGGAAACTACAATTAGCGTAAACCTCAAGATTTGGCGTCAGCGTGGGCCCAAGGAACCCGGGCAGTTCGTCAAGTATCACCTCGATAACGTCTCCACCGGCTCCTCTTTCCTCGAAATGCTCGACATGCTCAACCAGCAGCTCGTAGACAAGGGTGAAGAGCCCGTGGTGTTCGACAATGACTGCCGCGAAGGTATCTGCGGTATGTGTTCGCTCTACATCAACGGACACCCCCACGGCCCCGTTCAGGGTATCACCACCTGCCAGCTCCACATGCGTAAGTTCAAGGATGGCGATGAAATCACAATCGAACCCTGGCGTTCGGCTGCCTTCCCCGTTATCCGCGACCTTATGGTTGACCGTCACGCCTTCGACAAAATCCAGCAGGCAGGCGGCTACGTTTCGTTCAACTGCGGCGGTGCGCCCGATGCCAACAACCTCCCCATCTCCAAGGAGGTCGCTGACGAGGCTATGGACTCCGCTACCTGCATCGGCTGTGGCGCATGCGTTGCAGCCTGCAAGAACGGCTCCGCCATGCTCTTCGTCGCAGCCAAGGTAAGCCAGTTCGCCCTGCTGCCCCAGGGTCAGGTTGAGCGTGCCCGTCGTGCCCGCGCCATGGTCCGCAAGATGGACGAAGTCGGCTTCGGTAACTGTACCAACACCGGTGCCTGCTCCGCCGAGTGCCCCAAGAACATCTCGCTGAGCAACATCGCCCGTCTTAACCGCGAGTTCATCAAGGCCAAGCTCGCCGATTGATATTTCAAGATTATCCCGGCAGCCCCGGGCTGCATACATAAAAACCGGTGTGTCAACAGTCATTTTGTTGACACACCGGTTTTTTAATAGTCTCTTCATTGGAGATATTATTTTCAATAATTATTTCCGCAATGATAGTAAAATCAATGGATTACAACCAATTCATCACCCAAAATGTCCAACCGGTCTATTTAGTATAGTCTTTATGATAGGCATAGCGTTACGTCCCGACGATTCCGAAGGAATCATTTGTCTGAATAGCCGGGGGTTGGCGCAAGGTGAGGCCGACAGGCCGAACCGACGCGGTAACCCCCGGTACCGGGATGAGACGATGGATTCCGGAGGAATCTTTCTTGATAGTCCAAGGATTCAGATATCAAAAAAGATTCCTTCGGAATAACATCTTGTACAAAACATAACCGTGGGTTACCGCTTCGGGTCGCCCTCGAGGGGCTCCTCCTCGCGCCAACCCACGGCTATTCAGACAAATGATTCCTCCGGAATCGTTCAGGAGACCGCCAGAAGTCCACGGCTGATGAATTTTGATCCGTCGACTTTTCTATAAGTCCCTGTTTTAAAGATAGAGAGCGGTTATTTGTCGAGGTCGGGAGCGAGGGCTGAAGAGGCGCGGGAGAATATCAGCACCAGGATGGTGGTTGCCACGAACACGATGGCGGTGGAATGCAGGATGTCACCCATGCCGACCAGCGGGGATACAATCGCACCGACGATATAGCCCCCTATCCCGAGTATGGCCGAGGCCTCCCCGGCTTTCTCGCGACCTTCATTCATCGCGAGGGTGTTGGCGGCCGTGAAGACGAGTCCCATCGCGAAGAGCATCACTATCATGGTGATTTCAAACACCCATATGCTGTGGACAAACCATAGTGCGATGGCTTCCCCGGCGACGCCTGCGGCAAGAATCCATGCTCCTACCTTGGCGGCCTTTTTCAATGGTTTGAACTTCAAGGCCACCATTGAGCCTGCCGCCACGAAAATGGCGTTGAAGCCGATGACAAGACCATAGACGGTCTGCGACATCCCGTAATGGGTCTGCAGGATGAACGGTGAGGCGGAGATGTAGGCGAAGAGCA
Source organism: uncultured Porphyromonadaceae bacterium (assembly GCA_900548705.1). Classification (GTDB taxonomy): domain Bacteria; phylum Bacteroidota; class Bacteroidia; order Bacteroidales; family Muribaculaceae; genus UBA7173. Next base: position 32,444 of record URLF01000022.1, read on the forward strand.
ATCCGAGAGAGACGCTCTTGAGGGAGACATGGGTCATGAAGGGACGGTTGCGCAACAGTTTGCCGTAGGTGGAAATCGCATGCCACCAATGCCCGGTCGCACGCCGCGCCGGTGTCAGGGATTCCTTCATTATGGGGGACAGCGCCAGTATTATGGCCGCGAATATGGCCAGCACCACGAAGATTCCCCGCCAGCCGAAGGCATCGG
>URLF01000023.1 GCA_900548705.1 uncultured Porphyromonadaceae bacterium
GCCCGCCGTAACGGCTACCCATGCCGGCAGCGAGAACAAAGAGTGTAGGTTTCATGTATGTATTTGTCTTTATTATTTTATATGGAACGAGTCATATGAGTGGGCCGCGAAACTTTGACGCGGCAGGCGATTTTCCATTCACGGAATCCGAGACTTCAAGTCCATAGAGGGGAAACCGAGCCGGAAAATCAAGAGAAAGGGGAAAGAGAGGAGAAGGGGTCAGTGTGGAAGGGGGGATTATTCTTCAACTTTACGGGCACCGTCGGAGATGATGACAGGAATCACCACAGGCTCATGACCGTAGCGGGCGTTGAATTTCTCTTTCGCGGTGGCGATGAAGTTGTCGTAGAGGTCATCCTTGACAAGGTTGATAGTGCAGCCACCGAAACCGCCACCCATGATGCGGGAGCCGGTCACACCGCATTCGCGGGCGATGTCATTGAGATAGTCAAGCTCGACGCAACTTACCTCATAGTCTTTCGACAGACCGTCGTGGGTCTCATACATCTTGGCGCCGACAGTCTCAAGGTCACCCTTCACGAGAGCGTCACACACCGCCAGCACACGGTCTTTCTCCTCGATGACATATTTGGCACGGAAATAATCCTCTGCGGTGATGTCGCTGCGGACACCGTTGAGCATCTCCATTGTGGCGTCGCGGAGAGTCTCCACACCAAGGGTCTTGGCCACACGCTCGCAACTCTGGCGGCGTTTGTTGTAGGGGGAGTCAACCAGGGCATGCTTCACCTTCGAGTCAAGCAGGACGAGCTTGTAGCCGTCGGCCTTGAAGGGGAAGTATTCAAACTCCATCGAACGGCAGTCGAGGCGCATGAGGTTGTCTTTCTTGCCGAACACCGAAGCGAACTGGTCCATAATGCCGCAGTTCACGCCGCAATAGTTATGCTCGGTAGACTGACCGATGCGCGCAAGCTCGAATTTGTCGATGGTGTTGCCGTTGAAGAGATCGTTGAGAGCGAAAGCGAAGCAGCTTTCAAGGGCGGCCGAGGAGCTGAGGCCTGCGCCGAGAGGCACATTGCCGGCGAAAACCGCGTCGAAACCCTCGACTTTGCCGCCGCGTTTGATTATCTCGCGGCAGATGCCGAAGATATATCTTGCCCACTGCTGGGTGGGAGCATCCTCTTCCTTCAGTCCGAATTCGGCGTATTCATTGATGTCAATGGAGAAAACGCGCACCTTCTCGGTACCGTTGGGGGCGATTTCCGCCATGATGACCTTGTCGATGGCGCCGGGGAACACGAATCCGCCGTTGTAGTCGGTGTGTTCGCCTATGAGATTGATACGTCCTGCCGACGCGTAGACGATTCCGTCTTTGCCGAATCTTTCCTTGAAGATAGAGTTGATTTTCTTTTGCATGAGATAATTAAGGTAATCAGTTAGTTGGTTTGAAGTTCTTGAATGGCGAGAGGGCACGGGTAGGACGGCCATCCTTGAAGCAGCTCTTGTCGTAGCCGCCATTGTAGCCTGCCGGGGCTTCCGGTTCCCAATAGAAGATGCCCTCGAAAGATTTTTCGGTATTGTATTCATCAAGCAGCCGGGTAAGCATTTCGGCGCACTCCTTGTCCATATCGTAGTGGAGCCCGATCTCGCATATCATCACCGGCTTGTGGTAACGCGCTTTGACACGCTTTATGTTGGCGATAAGCTGGTCTGTCTGCTCCTCCCATTTGTCATACGGCCAGGGATAGAACGACATACCGATCATGTCGTAATTCACATCGTTTTTCTCCATGAGGTCGAAGAACCAGGTGTAAAGTTCTTCAAGATGGCCACGGTCTATGTGCAGGATGACAGGCGCGTCGGGATAGACCGCCTTGGACGCTTTGTAGCCTGCCTCGAATAGCTCGGGGAAATGATGGGCGTCATCCCCTTCCACCTTCCCGGCGGGGAGCATCATGCCGTTAGGCACCTCATTCCCTATCTGCACCCATCTTACATCGATGTTCTCTGCCTTCAGGGCCGAAAGCACATCGGTGACATGGGTGGTCACAGCCTCGGTCAGCTGAGGTATGGAATACTCTTTCCAGGCTTCCGGCATGCGCTGCTGGCTCGGGTCTGCCCAGGAGTCTGAGAAATGGAAGTCAATCATCAGGGGAAGGCCGAGCTGTTGGGCGCGGCGTGATTTCAGCAACACATCCTCCTTGCCGTTCCACCCATCTTTAGGATTCACCCACACGCGCAAGCGTATGGCATTGATTCCGCATTCATCCTTGAGCAGCTTCATACCATCCACGGCATTCCCGTCTTCATCATAGAATTTCTCGCCAGCAGCCTCAAGCTCTGTCAGCCATCCGACATCAGCACCGAGAGGGAGGGCAGCCATTTCCGGAGAAGCCCCGGATGAATTGGACGAAGGCTCGACACCCTGGGCCGACACTGCCAAATAGCCGCAGATGGCAATCGCCGTAAAGAGACTCCTTGCAGACGCGATAATTCTTGATGTGTAACGGTTCATGGATAATAGGTTTGTCTGAAGATAGGACACACGCCTATTGTGGTGTCCCTAATTTTTTGCAAATATAGTGAAAATATCAATACCACCGATGTCAAAATTTGGAAAAAATTGTTAGTTTTGTAGATGGAATCCTCACAGACCCATCTCTCATCTCTTTCCCCCGATTCCACCCCCTACGATTTGAAACAATAAAAACAGATTATATAAAGAGTTCTTTTATGAAAATTCAACATTTCCTAAAGCTTGCAACACTTTCGGGCCTTTGCGCCATCGCACTGGCCGGATGCGATTCTTTACAGAAGTCGGGGGTATCCGGCTCTGAAGGCCGCATTGTTACCCTTGCTGACGGTCGGCAGGTTGTCGTGAGCGGACAGAAAGACACCACACAATCCGCCGACAAGAAGAAAGACAAAACGCTTACCCCACCGACCGGCAACAAATCGGCCAACAAGAAATCAAAAAAGAAGAAGGACCAGCAACCCACCCCCGACCGTGAAGCTGTAGGCACTACCGTCATATGCAACGACGAAAACCATGCCCACACTTCCGCTGGCGAGACCTCCACGACCGACCAGCTCACGGCAGCGACCATTGACGACTTTTCCCTCAACGGCGAATGGACCATCCATTCTGTAAGAGGCAACGCTGTCACCGGCGAGGAACGCCCCTATGTTACCTTCGACCTTCCGGCGAAACGTTTCTATGGCAACAATGGCTGTAACTACATCAACGGCGACCTGACCGTAGGGCCCAACCAGGAGGTTAAATTCTCCGGGATGATTTCCACAATGAAAATGTGTCAGGATGACCAATACCAGTATCTCATCAACCTCGCCCTCGACGACGTGACATCTTACTCGGCACGCCGCGACAAGCATGAGATCATGCTTGACCTGAAAGATTCCACCGGACGCACCATCCTAGTGCTTCGCCGCCACAATATGGATTTCCTCAACGGTGCATGGAAAGTCACCGAGTTGAACGGAACCCCGCTGGTACAGGAGGATGAGGCCACTATGACCTTCGACACCACAGACCTGAAAATCCACGGCACCACCGGCTGCAATATCTTCAACGGAGAACTCTTCATCGACCCTGACAAGACCACCTCGCTGCAGATACTAAAGCTCGCCACAACGCGTATGGCGTGCCCTCCGGATTCCCGGGAGACAGAGTTTCTTCTCGCCCTTGAATCCGTGGAAACCGCAAAGGCTTCCGGCCACAACGAGGTCGTTCTCTATGACACCGAGGGCAAACCGGTATTCAAGCTTACCAAAATGGAGCTGAGGGAGGATTGACCCCTGCTTCCACCACCCCGTTCGGATTACCAGATATGCCTGAAAAGCGTTGTTCGGAATGATTCCGAATAATGCCTTTCAGGCATTTCTTTTGACAAACGCATTAATGACATAGCTCCTTGACAGTTAGCTCATCTTCTTCAGGAGTCTTAAATTCAATATATTTTTACAAATCACTAATTCACAGTAAGATACCGCAATCTTTTTGAGCAATGGTTTATCTCAATGGATAAACTACTGAAAAACAGCTGTCTTCAAATGCTACTGAAAAATCCAAGAGAAATGGTGTTTGTTTTTTTAAAAATAAAATCCGAATTTTGTGGTGGAAAAGACAATTTCACGACTGAGTTTCACAATGCAAAAGTCCCATCAACAACTCTGGGAGGAATGTCGCACCATTCTCCGTGACAACCTCCCGGCGGAACAGTTTCGCGCCTGGTTCGAGCCGATTGCCTCGCTGGGCTTTGAGGACGGAAAGCTGACGCTTGCCGTTCCCTCTCCGTTCTGTTCCGAATATATCGAGAACAACTATCTCTCCATTCTCGGACCAACCCTCCGCCGCGTCTACGGCGAAGGGGTGAAGCTCTTCTACAAATTCAACCAAATCAGCAACCACCCCGAAACAGCAATCACCGAGGGTGGCCTCTCCTCTTCCCCGGTACTCAGCCGCCAGGGACACGGTCTTTTCCAGACACCCGTAGCCGCGACTTTCGACTCGCAGCTCAACCCCCGCTACACATTCGAGAATTACTGCAGCTCCACCTCAAATAAAATCGCCCGCGCGATTGGTGAGGCCATCGCCAATGACCCCAAGCTGAAAACATTCAACCCACTGTTCGTTTTCGGTCCCACCGGAGTCGGCAAGACCCACCTGATTCAGGCGATAGGAATCAAGATAAAGGAGCACAATCCGCTTGCACGCATATTGTATGTGAGCGCGAGGTTGTTCGAGAGCCAGTTCACGGTAGCGGCCCGCAACGGTAAGGTCAACGAGTTCATCAACTTTTACCAGAGCATCGACACACTTATCATCGATGACATCCAGGATCTGGTTGACAAGGACAAGACCCAGAACACATTCTTCCATATATTCAACCACCTCCATCAGAATCAGAAACAGATCATCCTGTCAAGCGACTGCTGTCCCACACAGCTCAAAGGAATGACAGCCCGACTGATTTCCCGATTCAAGTGGGGCATGACCGTCGAGCTTGAGAAGCCCGACCTTGCCTTGCGCCGTATGGTGTTACAGTTGAAATCGGAGCAGGACGGACTTTCTCTGGCCCCCGAAGTCATGGACTTCATCGCCGAGAATGTAACCAACTCTGTGCGCGAACTGGAAGGTATCGTGGTTTCGCTGCTTGCCCACGCCACAGTCCTCAACCGGGAGGTGACCGTGGATTTGGCCCGCCATGTGATGAACAACGTGGTCAAACTCCACAAAAAGGCATCCATCAATTTCGAGATGATAGCCCAGGGGGTCGCCAATCATTACAAAATCGACTCAGACCTGCTGTTCGCCAAGACCCGCAAACGCGAAGTGTCAGACGCGCGCCAGATGGTCATGTATATGGCCAAGAAATACGCCAAAATGTCTCTCACAGCCATCGGAGCCAGATTATCACGCAACTATGCCACAGTAATCCACGGCTGCAAGAACATCGAGGAACGTCTCCCCTACGAGAAACAGCTCCAGGAAGATGTAGCCTCGATAGAGAAAGCCATCCTGGCTTGACCTCACCCATCATCCACTGACAACAAGCCGCTTGACGGCATACAAAACAATATCACCTCACGACATCTGCCGGACATCCGGTGACTTCGCGAGGTGATGTTCTTTGTTAGGCGATATCCTATGTGAGCATCATTTTTTCAGGAAACCAGCCTCGAAAAGGAAGCCGATGAACTTCTCCGAGAAAAGCTCATTATTGGCCCGAGGGTAGCGGATGTCGGTGAAGACCTGCGCAAGGGTCTGCTTGCCATTCTCCTCGACAAACCGCTGAGAATCCTCCCTTGATTCCTTCTCGGCAAAGAGGCTGTCGATGCGTTCGGGAGTATAGGGGACATACATCCCATCGTGGATGATAGCCTCCACCGGGAGCCGTCCGACCTCTACCCCATCCTCTGCCGGATAACCGACCGTAAGGGTTATGACCGGCACCACCAGCCGGGGAAGAGACAGTTCGCGGGCAATCTCCGGGGCGTTGTAAGTGGTGGTTCCGAGCCAGCACACACCCAGACCGGCCTGCTCGGCCAAGGTGTTGAACTGTTGCGCGAAGGCAATAGTGTCAAACACCGCAGCCATAAAGGATTGCAGGTTGTCATAGCAAGGTGTCGCCTGACGTTCCTCACACCATCTTGAAAACCTGTGGAAATCGGCACACACGGTTAGAACCGCCTGTGCGCCTGTCACCTGAGGCTGGTTGAAATGGGCGGGAGCCAGACGGCGTTTCCCCTCCTCGTCGCGAGTGACGATCACGGAATAAAGCTGCATGTTTCCTGTCGTCGGGGCGTGGGCAGCCTTGCTCAACAGCTCTTCAAGCAATCCCTCCGGAATCGGCTTGTCGGAATAGCGTCTGATTGTGCGGCGCTCTGTCCAGTAATCTTTCATATCGGTATCGGGTTAATGATGTTTCTTGACTTGGTGGTTCACGGCGCAAAGTTAATCCATATTTCCCAATTACAAAACATACAGAACCATCCGACAGACTCCATTGTTGTGAGTTTGAGAACATAAAACAGTCATAACCATTCACCTGACATATGGACAACCTTATCAACTCACCGTTAGACAAAGAATTGTCTAAACTCTCACCTTTCGAACTCAAGGGCCACATCATAGCGATGGCCAATGAAAAAATCAAGAAATCGGCCAACACAATGCTGAATGCCGGACGAGGCAACCCCAACTGGGTGGCAGACCAGGCACGCGACGCGTTCTTCGCCCTCGGCCAGTTCGCCATGTCTGAATGCCGCCGGGACTTCACGATGCCGGAAGGGATAGCTGGTGTTCCACAGAAGGAAGGAATCTCGGTAAGATTCCAGACCTGGCTGCGCGACAACGCCGAGATGCCCGGTGTCGAGCTTCTCGCCAAAGCATATGAATACTGCCTTATGGAGCTGTCAGCCGATTCCGACGACCTGGTTGAAGAATGGGCCGGAGGAATCGTCGGGCATGAATATCCCACACCGCCGCGCATACTCAAAAACACCGAGACCATCTGTCGCCGCTATCTCGAATGGGCCATCTGCGCCGGAGATCCTCCAAAAGAGAATCCTTTCGACCTGTTCGCGGTCGAAGGCTCCACAGCCGGCATGTGCTACTGTTTCGACGTGTTGAAACGCAACTATCTGCTCGACAAGGGTGACGCGATAGCCATAATGGTGCCGGTGTTCACCCCATATCTTGAGATTCCCGAGCTGGAAGAGTTTGATTACACCGTCCTCGATGTGAAGGCCGACACAATGACTCCCGACGGGCTCCACACCTGGCAGTATGACCCTGAGGACATAGAAAAGCTGAAAGATCCGAAATACAAGATGCTTTTCGTGACCAATCCCTCCAATCCCCCGAGCTACGCGATAGACCGCGCCACCGTCGAGGCCCTTAAGGAGGTGGTGAAAGCCAACCCAAACCTGATGATTCTTACCGACGATGTCTACGGCACATTTGTCGACGGATACCACAGCCTGATAGCCGACCTCCCCTTCAACGCGATGTCGTGCTATTCCTTCTCGAAATATTTCGGGCCCCCCGGCTGGCGTATCGCCCTGACCGCCGTAGGCCGCGACAATGTGTTCGACAAGCTCATCTCGGAATTACCGGATGACAAGAAAGAGGCACTCAGGAAACGCTACCAGTCGCTCACACTCGATGTGGACTCCCTCAAGTTCATCGACCGCATGGTCGCCGAGAGCCGCCTGATCGCGCTCAACCATACCGCCGGGTTGTCTACGCCGCAGCAGATCCAGATGGACCTCTTCGCCCTCGGTTCGCTGATTGACAAAGACGGCACCTATCATAAACGGATGATAAAACTCATCCATGACCGTTACGACGCGCTGTGGAAGAGCTTCGGCTTCAAGCTGCCCGACGACTCGCTCAGGGCCGACTATTATTCCGAGATAGACATGATGGTCTGGGCCCGCAAGCTCCATGGAGAGGAATTCGCCCGGTACATGGAACGGACCTACAGCCCGTTGGCATTCGTGTTCAGGCTGGCCTCCGAGACCGGATGCGTGGTGCTTAACGGCGATGGTTTCGATGGTCCGGCCTGGAGCATAAGGGTCTCCCTGGCCAACCTCAACGAAGCCGACTATGTACGTCTCGGCACCAACATCCGTCAGATTCTCAACCAGTTCGCCGAGGATTGGGAAGCCTCCAAGGCAACCGCCAAATAAACTAATCCCCCTTCATGACCTGATAGTTTCCCCATCGGCCGATGGCCGGTGGGGAAAACTTTGTATTGTCAAAAAAACTTATCAACAGTAAGACTGATTTCAGCCGGTGGATTTGGCGGATTCGGGAAATTTTCCGAAGTTTGTGGAGTTTTGACTGAAACTGAACAAACAACCATATATAACCGGATAAATCCTCTCTGTTGATCGTGGAAAAACCAATTTACAGCTACGATGAAGCTTACGACGCGTCATTGAAATATTTCAATGGCGACGAACTCGCCGCCCGTGTCTGGGTCAGCAAGTATGCCCTGAAAGACTCTTTCGGCAATATCTATGAAAAGACTCCGGACGACATGCACCACCGCATCGCGTCGGAGCTTGCGCGTATCGAGCAGAAATATCCCAACCCGATGAGCCACGATGAAATCTTCTCATACCTGAAAGATTTCCGTTACATCGTGCCCCAGGGCAGCCCCATGACCGGTATCGGAAACGATTTCCAGGTCAGCTCGCTGTCTAACTGCTTTGTCATCGGACTGGACGGCACACCTGACTCATACGGGGGTATCATCCGCATCGACGAGGAACAGGTACAGCTTATGAAACGCCGTGGCGGAGTGGGTCACGACCTGAGCCATATCCGTCCGAAAGGCACTCCCGTCAAGAACTCCGCGCTGACATCGACCGGACTGGTGCCTTTCATGGAACGTTACTCCAACTCCACCCGCGAGGTGGCCCAGGACGGACGCCGTGGAGCATTGATGCTGACCGTCTCGGTAAAGCATCCCGACTCGGAAGCGTTTGTAGACGCCAAGATGACCGAGGGGAAAGTCACCGGCGCAAATGTGTCGGTGCGCATCGATGACGCTTTCATGGAAGCCGCCACCGAAGGGACACCCTACCGTCAGCAATTCCCCGTGGATGCCGCCGAACCGGAGATTGTAAAGGAAATCGACGCCAAGGCATTCTGGGGAAAAATCATCCACAACGCGTGGAAATCGGCAGAGCCCGGGGTGCTTTTCTGGGACACCATCACCCGCGAATCCGTGCCCGACTGCTACGCCGACCTCGGATTCCGCACCATCTCGACCAATCCCTGCGGGGAGATTCCACTCTGCCCCTACGATTCATGCCGTCTGCTGGCCATCAACCTCTACTCCTATGTGAAAAATCCCTTCACGGCGAAGGCTGAGTTTGACTTCGACCTCTTCAGGCAGCATATCGCCAAAGCCCAGCGCATAATGGATGACATCATCGACCTGGAGATGGAGAAAATCGACAAGATTCTCGAAAAGATTGACTCCGACCCCGAGACACTTGAAGTGCGCGGGCCGGAACGTCATCTCTGGGAGAAAATCAAGCGCAAGACACTCATGGGACGCCGCACCGGTGTAGGCACGACTGCCGAGGGTGACATGATCGCCGCCATGGGACTGCGTTACGGCACACCCGAAGCCACCGCCTTCTCTGAAGAGGTTCACAAACAGCTTGCCCTGGCCGCCTACGGTTCATCGGTGACAATGGCCGAAGAACGTGGCGCGTTCGAGATATTCGATGCCGACCGCGAGAAAAACAATCCGTTCCTGCTCCGAATCAAGGAAGCGCAGCCCGAACTCTGGGAGCGCATGCAGAAGTCGGGAAGACGCAACATAGCCTGCCTTACAATCGCCCCGACCGGCACCACAAGCCTGATGACCCGCACAACGTCGGGTATCGAGCCTGTCTTCCTCCCCGTCTACAAACGCCGCCGCAAGGTCAATCCCTCAGACACCGATGTCCGTGTTGATTTCGTCGACGAGAATGGCGACGCGTTTGAGGAATACATTGTGTATCATCCCAAGTTCCTCGACTGGATGCAAATCAACGGGATTGAGAAACGTTCCGACTACACCCAGGAGGAACTCGACGCGCTTGTGGCCCGCTCACCCTACGCCGGAGCCACATCCAACGATATCGACTGGCTGGAAAAGGTCAAGATGCAGGGACGTGTGCAGAAATGGGTAGACCATTCAATTTCGGTCACCATCAACCTTCCCGCCGATGTCTCCGAGGAGCTTGTCAACCGTCTCTATGTCGAGGCGTGGCGTTCAGGCTGCAAGGGCTGCACAGTCTACCGCGACGGATCCCGTTCCGGTGTGCTGCTCTCCATTGAGAAGAAAAAGAAGACCGAACCGGCCCAAGGTCTTACACCGGGCGAAATCCATCCCCACGTCATCAAACGTCCCATCGAACTTGAGGCCGATGTCGTGCGCTTCCAGAACAACAAGGAGAAATGGATCGCGTTTGTCGGGTTGATGGATGGCCGTCCTTACGAGATTTTCACCGGTCTGGCCGATGACGAGGATGGCATCTTCTGTCCCAAGTCGGTGAGTCACGGTAAAATCATAAAGGCCATGAACCCCGACGGCACCAAGCGTTATGACTTCCAGTTTGTCAACAAACGCGGCTACAAGACCACCATCGAGGGGCTGTCGGACAAATTCAATCCTGAATATTGGAACTACGCCAAACTCATCTCCGGCGTGTTGCGCTACGGTATGCCTATCGACCAGGTACTGAAACTGGTGTCGGGACTCGAACTTGACTCCCAGAGCATCAACACCTGGAAAATGGGCGTTGAACGTGCATTGAAGAAATATCTTCCCAACGGCACACAGGCTTCGGGACAGCGTTGCCCCAACTGCGGGCAGGAGACCCTGATTTATCAGGAAGGATGCCTTATATGCACATCCTGCGGCACTTCCAAATGCGGTTAATTCCGATTAGCATAACGACCTCAACAAGGTAAACAATCATACCTCACTGTGAATGTCGCCTCGCGATGTAACGGCCGGATTTTCCTGACACCCGGCCCGACATCGCGAGGCGACATCCGTTCCTGGTGGAGGAATATTGATGGTGAAACCTCTTCGCTGAACTTTTTCAGGCCACCCGATGTTATGATTTCTGAACGTAATCTCACTATTTTATGAAAAAGTTATTCTTTTCGTCATTGGCAGTGGCTGCGGTTCTGATGACTGCATGCTCCTCCAAGACCACAGAAAAAGAAGCCACGGATGAGGGCGCCGCCATCAAGGCAAAAATTGAGAATTGCTCTGATCCCGACAGCCTGAAAATCTATGTTCAGCAGGCCAAAGACTATGCCGCCAAACTGGAAAAGGAGGGAAATGACACCGCCGCCCAGGCATACCTCAACGAGGTTGCCCCGGTCGTGCGCACCAAAGACCCCACTGCCGCGACTCTGTTCGACAACCTTGAAGCCAAAGCCGACAGCACCGTGAGCGCGGCTGTCGAAAAGGTTGATTCCCTTAAGGATAAAGCCGCCGATGCCACCAAGGCCACCGTCGAGGCAGGCAAAGAGAAAGCGACCGAAGCCGCCAAGGAGGTAACAGACAAGGCTGCTGCTGCAGCTGAGACAGCCAAGCAGAAGACCGCCGACGCCGCACAGTCAGCAGCCGACAAGGTCAAGAACGCTCTCGGCAAATAATCTTGCCGCGTCAGCAAGAGGTCATCAACCTCTGTCAACGAAATAAACGGGAGGCACCGCCATTAAGCGATGCCTCCCGTCGTTTCAAGGATTTGTTTGATTTATGCAGGATTTCCTATCGGTTATGCTATCATCTTACAATCACTTTGGTCGCTGACATGCCTTGCTGTCTGATGTAGACACCCGGGGTCAACCCTCCGCCCACTTCAATACCCTGGAGGTTGAAGTAGCGCACGTCATATGTGGAAGCGTCAGCCTCGACACCCTCTATGCCTGAGATAACCTGACGGTCAAGGATAATCGACTTGGTGTTGGCCGAGGTGCGGACAAGTTCAAGGCGATGGAGGTTTGAACCGGCCCTGGATGGTGCGACAGCCTGTGACTTGCTCTTCTCCACCGGCACCGGGTTGACCTCCACGAGGAAGGGATAAATCGCGTCGACATCCATGTTAAGGACTGTCGTCAGCTCTGAGTCGGTATAATTGTCTTTGTATTCAAAATACTTCACTTCGGGGAGGAAGATGGGCCAGTTGTTGCCGTCAGCGCTAAGCTTGTGAGACCAGTCGTGGCTGTCGCCGAAATCCCCTTCGCTCCACATTGTCCATCCGTCAAGGGCATGGAAAGATTTGCCGGAGTTCTCGGTGAACACGCGATGGCCGCCATGAACAAGCTCGCCACCTTTCGACAGGCCATCACCATCAGACCACTCGGAAGGGGTCACCTCATAATCCGCATACCAGTTCAGTGGTGAGGGATTCTGCACGGGAATGTCGATATACGCGCCGAATGTGAACCGGTCTCCATATTTCACACCTGAGACATATGTCTTGTCGGAAGGCTCGCCAATCACGGGAGCTTCGACATTGACGTTGGCTTTCACTTCACCTTCGGAAAACTTGGAATGGAAGGTGAATCCGCTCTGGACATCGGTGTATTTGGCTCGCACACCGAAAACTCCGCTTCCGCTGACAGGAATACCATCCAGGGAAATCTCGCCCGGATTGCCCGAATATATGGTGCTGAGGCTCTTGTCCCAATAGAGACCATAAACTACCGTGTGGCCCGATTCCTGGATGGCGGCACTGTTGGGAGCATCAATCTTGACATCTGCGGTGGCAACATTATATTTGCGGTATTTAACCGGTCCGTTGGCCGACTCAGCCTTGAAAGGCTCGGGAGTGATATCCCAGAAGCCATCAGCGTCAGCGTGTGAGTCAAGCTGGGCAGTCTTAACACCGACCTTCTGGACTGTGGCTGTGGGATGGGGAGCGAAAGGAAGCAATGTGGCGGAATAGCATTCCTTGTCAAGGTCAACCACGAGGGTGAACTTCACGTCGCCAAGGAACTTCTTTTCCACGAACCAGTCATACTGGTTGAAGTTGTTGCAGGGGAAGGTCTCCGAGGATTTGAAATATACCTCGCGGTTGGTCTTGGTGACACCATATTTCAGCTCGATATCCTTCTCGGTGGCACGCATAAGGCTGAATCCGACGATACCGAGGTTGAATGTGGCCCAGGCACGTTGCTGGCAAATCTCACCACCGGATTTTCCGGAGTCCATCCAGCGTTTCCAGGGATAAAGCCACGACATCTTGAATTTTGCACCCTCGTTTATCTCGTCGGAATCGAGGACATAGCTCTTGGTAAGCTCATGGGCGGTAAGGTCTTCGACATAGAACACATTCATAGTGGCAGGCGAAGAGAATATCGTCTCATCCACGATACGGTCCCATCCAGTGGTGCCGGGAGTAACCGGAGCCAGACGCTGCAGACCCTCGCCAACAATATAAAGGTCGGTCTTGTCATTGTCGCGCACTGGGGAAAGTTCCTCCCATGTGATGTAAGACTGCGCGGCCTTGGCATTGTAATTGTCAGCCACGTCGGAATAGTAGATATACTTGCGCCAGTTCTGGAAATCCCAGTTGAAGTCATCACCGTTGACATAACGTCCGCAAGTGTATTTTTCCAGAGAGCCGTCAGTCTTCTCGAAGAAGAATGTTGCATCCTCGGCCCAGCTCATCTGGTCGGGAGTCAGCTCGTAATACCAGAGGTCATATGTGATGTCTGACGGGTCAACACGCTTCAGCTCGAATGTCTCGGCAGCCCGGAGCTCCTCATCAGAGGGGGAGAAGAAGCATGTGGAGTCATGCAGGCGCACACGCGGAGTGGCATCCTGGTTACCGCCATATCTGCGGTTCTGACCGAAATGGATATAAAGGCGGTTGCTCTTGTCGGTCACGCCGGTATAATTGGGGGCGTTGATACGGAAACTGTTGAGATTGTAGTCAAACACCACCTCGGCGGGGCCGGGAATATCCTCGGGAATGGTCATATTGCTACCCGAGCGATTGTTCTCGTTACACATATAGGTGTGATTGGGAAGAATCCCCCTGTTGGACGAGAATGAAAGGTTCCAGTCAGCGGTGGAAACCTTGAAGGAGCTTCCTTTGGTGATTCCGTCAGGGAAATTGTAGACATAGACACCATTACCCCTATGCTCGAGACAACGGTCAGCCGAGGCGTTCCATCCCTGAACATCCGACATGATGTAGAGGTCGGGATATACGACAGGAGTCTTCAGTTCCCCGATGCTGAGCATATAGCCATTGTCACCGCGCCATTCGGCAGTGATGGTATACGAACCGGCAGGGAGATGGAAAGCGGCCGTGGCATCAGCCTGAGTGCGCAGCTCATTGTCATACATATAGATATCCCTGTCGGTGTTGTTCTCCGGGCCATACTCAGTCCACTCAGTACGGATTCTGAACCAGCATTCCGACTCTGTCGAAAGCCTGAACACATGTGAGCCGAGACCGTTACGGACAGCCTTGAGGGCATCACGGCCACTATGCCAGTCCTCATTACCGTTGATGTTGCCGAAGAGGTAGAGGTAATCGGCTCCTTGCGAGGTAGTATCAAATCCAGGAGAAAGGATATAGGGAGCTGAGTACTTCGAACCGTTCTCCCCATTCTTCGCGTCGGAAAGTATGTAAAGCGCACCATTCACAAACGGCCTCACCACAGCCTGTGCCGAAGAGTCCCAGTTGCCGCCGGGACGGTTATGGAAGAGCAGGTAATCATGGCTGTCGCCATAGAATGTATACTTATACACAGTCTTCCCATTGTATGTAAGGTCGGTAAGCTCAAGGGCCGCGCCGTCTACTTCATTGACATCTGATTCTCCACGGTTGGCCCACGCGCTGAGGGAGACATTGTCCCACCCGGCAGGGATATTGGTCAGATAAACGCAGGGAGCGTCAAGCGATGTGCCGGTGTCCTGTTTCCATGCCTCATATTTCCATTGGCCGTTATCTGACGTGCGCCAGTCGCTCAACCAGTATATCCCACCATCCTCGAAATCAAGGTTCATGGTCTGGTCGGTCGACACCCAGTTACCGTTTCCGTCGAGATGACGGTTGTTGAGTATAAGGTATTTATGGGCGTGGCCGGTGAAGGTGTATTTCCATACCGGTTTCCCCTTGTAAGTCATGTCGGTCAGTTCGGCCGCATTGCCGGGCCATCCGCCTTCATTCACATTGTCACCGTCAGTCCATGCATAAACACCCACTGAGCTCCAGCTTGTGGGGACATTCGTGAAATAAACAGTCTCTGATTCGGCATAGGCGCCCAAAGTCCTTGTTGCGGGCAGGGCGCGTCCGTCATTCGAGTTGAAGAGTGGAGAACTGTACCATCCGTCCCAGGTCTCGCCGTCATATTTCTGGTAGTCTTTTTTGTTGAATTCCGGCCACCACCATATAAGGCCGTTGGCATTATCATGGCGGTTGAGCATGTCAATCACAGCCTGTGTGATTTTAATCTGGCCGTCAGGAGTATGGGGATATTTCTCATACAACACGTTCTCGCCGTCAGCTTCCCAGTCATACGGCCAGTTGAACTCGACAATCCATATTTTCTTGTCGGGAAAACATTTCTCAAGGTCGGCGATTTCCTCCTCCGCCTTGTCGACATCGATATGCCAGTAAGGATAGTAGCTCAGACCGATGATATCATAATCGACCCCGAACTCACCCATCCACCGATAGAAATTCCAGAGATTCCAGTGATTGGCCACCTGCTCGGTATGAATCACAATCTGTGCCTGCGGACAAATCTCGCGGCAGGCGCGACCCGCTTCTTTGAGCATATTTGTAAGGCGTTCCCAACAGCTGCGGTCATTCTCGCCGGTGGCTTTCTTGAGGTCGCCTTCAGCTGTCCCCGCGGGGCCCCACAACATACCGTAGCTGATTTCATTTCCGGTCTGAATCATATCAGGCACCACTCCCCTCTCGCGGAGCCATATCAGCGACTCCTTGGTGTATTCATACAGTTTCGCGGGGAGCTGATCGTCAGGGATGTTTTTCCAGTCTTCCGGTGTCCACTGATGATAAGGGTCAGCCCAGTAATCGGTGTAATGGAAATCAAGTAGCAAAGCCATACCCGCTTCCTTGATACGCTTACAGATGGGCAGGATATATTCCAGGGTCTGGCAGCAATTGGGGTCATATCCCAGCCATTTGGCATTGCTTCCATAAGAATATGCGCCGGGGTAAGCGCTCGGATTGACCATAAGGCGAACCCTCATCAGGTTCATACCCTCCTGGGCGTAGAATTTCACTACATCATCAATCGGGTTGCCGTCATAATCGTAATATTTCGACTGAATCTGCTCATACAGAGGCAACAATGAAATGTCACCTCCGGCATAAGTGCGTGCCGCTCTCGTCGGCAATAAGGACGTGAAGAGCAGCAACAGCACTAAAAAGTTCTGTTTCATGTTTGGTTAAGTTTGAATAAAGTCAGGTTAGTATGGCAAAAGGAAACCGGCCAGCAGGAGAAATCCCCGCTGACCGGCAGGGGCAGGTTTAGCGAATGTATTCTTTGGTCACCTTTGCACCCCGGCGGACTATGTAAAGGCCGGAGCCCGGATTGGTGACTTTGACTCCGGAGATTGTGAAGTATTCAGCAGGCACATCATCGAAATCGGCCGAAACATTGTCTACCCCGGCGGTACCCCGGACAGACAGTGTCTTATTCTCGATGTCAAGAACCAGCTCGGCATCCTCGATGTCGGAGGAGAAAGCCATATCGGGCAGACCGTCGCCGGTCACCACCTCATAGGTCTTTCCTGAAGTCATATCCCTGTCTCGGGTCGTGTAGGCGTTCTTCCAGTTACGGTCGGAGAGTTTGAAGGGTATACCGCCACGGACAACGCCGGTAGTATAGGTATAGATGTTTCCTTCGACACTCATCTTGTATTCGTCGAGGAACTGCCAGTCATTGACCTCACCTACGAAAAACAGGTCATCCTTGACAACCGGAGGTGTGGGATCATCACCGCCACCCCCGCTTCCCTCGCTGAGGATGAACTTCATGGAGTTGGTGTCAACCTTGAAATGGTATTTACCGGCTTCAAGATCCCAGGAGTAGTCGGTGGTGTCGCCGGTGTAGAACATCTCGTTCTCACCCATCTGTGGAACCGTGCTTGCAGCCGCCGGGGTGTAGCGGCAGGAGTTGAATGAGTCCCAGTCGCCGCCAATGGTCTTGACGAACCCGAAGCTGTTCTTCCCTCCGAGGTCGACATTGATTTCAAAGACTCCGTCGGCTGTCTTGGTCATTTCAAGACCCTTGGATGTGTCCCACCCGCCGGCAGGCTCACCAATCAGATATAATGTCTGGGCGACTTCGGCATTGAGGGCCATAGCCGTCATCAGTCCAGCTGAGAATAACAAAATCTTTTTCATTTAAATCAGGTATTTGATTTGTGTCAGGTTGTTGATTATGTCGGGACTGTCATCAGTCGGCTGTCTGGGCACTCATCGGGGCGCTGAACTCGATAACCGCTGATTTCAGCAGAGGTGAGGTGAATCTGACTTTCACCGGTGCAGCCGAGTCTCCACGGCCTACATAAGCAAGCACTCGGCCGTTGGATGCGCGACGCTCCGTCGCGCGGGGATGGCTCATATCGGTGTTGCCTGTGCCTTCAAGTCCGAGAAGCACACCCGACTCCACCTCACATTTCACCATATTGTCAGCCAGGGGTATTCTTACACCGTTCTCATCGACCACCTCCACAGTTACATGTGCAAGCGGGGAAGACTCGTCAAGACGGTCAGTGTCAGATGTGACCCTCAAGGCATAAGGACGGCCTGTGGTCTGGAGCGTGTCAGTGGCGGCGACTGAGCCGTCAGCAGCCAGAGCCTCAACTTTCAGTTCTCCAGGCTTGAATGGGATGTCCCAGGCCATCATACCTTCCTTGAGATCAGCAGAAGAGGCTGTGGCGACCGGTTCTCCGTTGATCAGCAGACGGGCGGAGGGGCAATTGGTATAGCACACCACCCTGACAGGCTGGCCGTCATTGAAGTTCCATACCTCCGGAGCATCAATCCAATATCCGGGATCGTGACCTTCGGCAATCTCATATGCTCCGAGATAAGCCACCGGCGTTTCGCTCCAGAGCGACGCGCGGAACTTGCCGCGCGGTTTGAGGAAGCTGCCGAAATCAAGCAGTCCGGTTCCGAGACCTCTTGAAGGCCAGGGATTGGACTCGCCGAGATAATCGGTGCCTGTCCACAGGAACTGGCCGAATATATGCTCATTGTCCCTCACAGCCTTCCAGGCATCATAGCCATGGCCATTCTCACTGCCGTAAATCACACGGTCGGGATATGTCTGGTGATCGATGTCATAGCGGTCTTCGGTGTAATTGTAGCCCACGATGTCGACAGCACCGGGATAAGCAGTCTGGTTTGACATCACCACCCCCGCAAGCGCACCCGTCACAGGACGGCTTGAATCGATGGCACGCACAATCGGAGCAAGCCGCTCGGCGATTTCCCCGATTCTCATAGCCGACGGGGCCGAAGGATCATAACCGCCGAAATTAGGCTGGTTGATACCGGCGGCATGGTCGAGGATGGGATGGGAATAGGGGTCATTGGGATAGTCGACCTCATTGCCGATGCTCCAGAAAGCCACACTCGGATGGTTGCGGTCGCGTCTTACCATATCGGCGACATCACGCTCTATCCATTCATTGAAGAAATCATAGCTACCCTCGAACTTGGGTGTGCCGACATTCCATCCGGTCACCCATTTGCGTTTGGGGAATTCCCATTCATCACTGGCCTCATCCATGACAAGCAGTCCCAGCTCGTCGCAAAGGTCATAGACAACCGGAGCCTGGGGATTGTGGCTCATACGGATGGCGTTGACCCCAATATCCTTCAGGTTTTCAAGTCTGCGTTTCCAGACCTCACGGGGGACGACAGCGCCGAGGACACCGGCTTCATGGTGGAGGCATACACCCTTGACCTTGGTGTTGCGGCCATTGAGGAAGAATCCCTTGTCGGCATCAAACTTCAATGTACGCAATCCGACATTGCATGATGTCTCATCTATCTTCTTCCCATCTGCCAGCAGCTCGACATCGAGACGGTAGAGGGTCGGGGAATCGATGTCCCACAACTGAGGTTTAGCAACCTTGAGTTTGAGCGTACCCTTCTCCCCACCTTTAGCGGAAGCGTTACCCTTGGCGACCACGCGGCCATTGGCATCAGTAAGGGTGGCAATCACCTTCACCGGTTTGCGGTCAGGGGAGATAGTCTCGAATGTGACATCCACCGTGGCCGACTTCGGCGTGATGGATGATGCCGCCCATCCTACCCCCCAGGGAGCGAGATGGGTGGCGGGGGTATGGACAAGGTAGACGTCGCGGTAGATTCCCGAGCCTGTATACCAACGGGAATCAGCCTCGCGGGTATGGTCGACCTTGACCGCCATCACATTCTCCCCCTGTTTCAGATAAGGAGTTATGTCATAATAGAAAGATATGTAGCCGTTGGGACGCTTCCCGACCAACTGGCCGTTGACATATACCTCACTGCGGTTGTAAACCCCCTCGAAATACACATAGTGTACGGGGAGGGAATCATTGACAGTGAAATGCTTGCGGTACCATCCCAAGCCGCCGGGGAAGAAACCGGTGCAGGCATTGAGGCTCGGGGAAGGAAGCATCTCGATGCTCCAGTCGTGGGGCACGGAGAGATTGCGCCACGACGAGTCGTCAAAACCGGGAGCCGACGGGGCGACGGAATCTCCTTCAAGGGAAAAGACCCATCCCTTGTTGAAATTCTCCGCCACACCCGTCGAGAGCTGAGCGCTCCCGGCCTGTGCGATGCCCAGCAGCATACCGGCGGCAGCTGCCAGACGACAGGTATCTAATTTCAAATTACGCTTCATCATGATAGTGTTTAGAGGTCATAAACGACGGTGGTCACACTCTGGGGATCAAGTACCACCTGAGCGCCTTTCTCCAAAGCCGCTCCCGCCAAATTCTTTGTAGCGGAGGTGGTGTAAGTGCTGACCGAGGCATTACCCCAGCCATCCGCAGTCACACCAAGGCGGACAGGCTTGTTGCCCATATTGGTGTAAACCGCCACCAGACGGCGGCCATCGGGAGAGATATAAGCCGACCCGAAGAAATTCTTGCTTTCCTTTGTGGCAAGGTCCACGCGCTTGAAGCCGGGACGGACAAACAAGCTGAAATTGCCGAGCGCCCAAAGGTTGGAGGATGCGGCATAGGTGCCTTCACCGTCAAATACACTGTTACCGGCAAGATTCAGGTAAATCAGCAGCCAGCGGTTTCCGTTCTGCTCAAAGGGAGCATCCATGGCCACCCAATAGCACCATGAGCTGACATTGGCGACAGTGAAGTCATTGTGCATGACCTTGGTCATATGCAACGCGCGATCCATATCGGTGGCTGCGGCATGTCCGGGGAACTCATCCTTGGGGATGTCGTCGCCGAGCATACACCATTCGCTCTGCCATACCTCGATTCCATAGCGTCCGGCCATGTCGGCAACCTGGCCGCGCACACTGCGCTGGGTATCCCATGCGGTGTCGGTCCAGTAGCTATGGCAGCAATAGAGGGGAGCGACATGGTCGAGGTCGCCGATATAAGCGGCGTCGCCGGGGGTCCAGAAATGTGACGGAGCCCCTCCTGACGTCCACTTGTCACCGATGAAGCAGTCCCAGCTGTCACCCTCACCGAGAAGGATGCCGGTGGAGAGTGAACGTTCGCCAAGTGCGCGGTCAAGCTCGCGGGTAAGACGGGCGGCCTCATCTATCGTCCAGGCGGAACCCTCCTGGTCGTGGCCGTTCCAGCTCACATTAGGCTCATTGATCGGGGAGATATGGGTGATGTTGTAACCCTCGTCAGTAAAATGACGGGTGATATCGGCGAGATAATCGGCAAATTTGCCGTAGCATGAAGGAAGCAGGTTTGACTTGTTTCCTCGGTCATTACGGGCCTGCCCGTTATAGGTGTATTCAACCAACGGACTGTTGCTGAACAACACGAACTTCTCGGTGCCCATCTCGCGGGCCTTCTGCATGAAGTATTGCTGACCAGCGCATTTTGACCAGTCGTAACCGCCGTTTTCGCCACGGAAACTTTCGGCGCGGCGATGCACGGTCTGCACTCCGGATTTGTCTCCTCGTTCGGCTGACCCAGCTCCGGCGTTTACACGCCACATAGACATACCGATACCCTGTGGCTGTCCGTCGACAATCTGCTGGGAGAACATCAGGCGGGCGATTCCCTCGCGTGCGCCGGTCCAGTCACGGCCGACCCAGTTGCCCATCCAGCAGTCGCTGGCTCCGATGCCCTGCATCGTCTGGTAGGTAATCAAGGGGTTGATGGTCACGGCCTTGTCGACAGCCGACTCCATCGGGTCGCGGGCCGGTGACGGCTCGCCGGGATCATAAGCGTAATCGCTGCATGACGACATCATCGCCACCCCGGCCAGTAAAAATGAATATATCTGAGGTTTCATCTCTTTCAAACTATTAAAATGTTGGGATTCGGAATCCATTCAGGATTACTGCCAGCCGGGATTCTGGGCGATACGGCCCTCCGACATGGTGACTTCATAGAGGGGAATGGGGAACACAAGGTCACGACCTTCGACAAAAGTGATGCCTTTGTCGGAAGATTCGTTCTGGTTGGCCATCTCCAGGGGGTCAGCCTGCGAGCCGGTGTTCCACAGCACGAACGAACCGTTGGGGCCCATAAGGTTGCAAACCACCTTCTTGCCGTTGTCATCAGTCCAGCGACGGATGTCATAGAGACGCTGTGACTCGGTGGCAAGTTCCAGACGGCGCTCCAGACGAATCGCCTTGCGCAGCTCTGTGCCTGAAGCTGTCACCTCGGGAAGCCCTACCCTGTCGCGCACACGCTTGAGGGCCTGACGGGCAAGCCCATCCTGACCTGTCTCGTTGCAAGCCTCGGCGTAAAGAAGCAGGATGTCGGCATAGCGGAGAATGATGTAGTTCATCGGCGACATGCTTTCCTGACCGAACTTGGCGGGACGCTTGTCAAAGGGAAGATAATATTTGCGGCTGATGCGCTGCGACTTGTTGTCGGCGGGATTGATATAGTATGTCCCGTTGCCGTTGCGGTTACCCTGCTTGGCCACGATACCTGCGAAATTGTCCTCACCGGCGATTTCGTTCGCGCCGTTCTTGATGATTGTCCAGCGGAGACGCTCAGTGTCACCTGCTTCGATGAAGGCAGCCTCCAGGTTGGCGGTAGGTGTGCCCCAGCCCCAGCCGTCCATATCGCCGCTGTTGCGGTTACCGCTGATCATCGGGATATTTCCGCCGAGCTTATAGGTCTCGTCATAGATGTTCTGAACCTCGAAGAGCGACTCACGGTTGTTTTTGTAGTCAACATTCCAGATCTGGCCGAAATTGTCGACAAGATCATACTGATTGGTGGAAATCAGGTCGCCGAGAGTCTTGACGGCGGCGGCATACTCACCGTTGTAAACCTGTACCTTGCCGAGGAAGCCGAGGGCTGCACCTCTTGTGGCGCGGCCTACTTCGGAAGCACCCAGACGCGCACGTTCGGGCAGGTCGGCGGCAGCCTCGCTGAAATCCTTCTCGATGAAGGCGTAGCACTCCTCGACGCTCGAACGGGTGATGCCCTCAACTTCGTGAGGCATGACGAATCCGGTCACGAGAGGCACTCCGCCGAAATTCTTCACGAGGTCGAAATAGAAATATGCCCTGAGGAATTTGGCCTCAGCTATGAGACGCGCCTTCTGGGTAGCGTCCATCTCGACATCAGGGAGACGGTCGAGAGCGATGTTACATCTGAGGATTCCTTTGTAACGATACTGCCAGAAGTCGGAAATGGAGCCGTTTGACTGGCCGACACCCTGATAGTGGGCCAGGGAGATGTATTCCTCCTGGGCCTGTCCGGTGTTTCCCATCCAGTAATCATCGGTACACATATCGGAGAGAATCCACATGCGCTCGATTTTCCACCAGGTATATTCGGTAATCGATCCGTAGCAGCCCATGATGAACGACTCTGCGTCTTCCGGGCCCTGGAAGTAGGTGTCGAGGTTCTCCTGGCCCCTGACATTCTCTTCAAGAAAGTCGTTGCAGGAGGAGAGCAGAAGCCCGACCACCGCCATTGCGATAATATATAGTTTTTTCATTTCTTAAATACGATGGTTTAAAATTTGAAGTCCAGCCCGAAGAGGAATGTTCGGGGGTTGGGATAAGAGGTCCAGTCGATACCGGTTGCAATCGCGTCGCCGTCATTCTGGGGACGTTCGGGATCCATTCCGGAATACTTGGTGATGGTGAACAGGTTCTGGGTAGAGAAATACACCCTGAGAGTTGTTCCACGGGTCAGCTTGGTGGGAAGAGTGTAACCGATCTGCATCATCTTGCAACGGAAGTATGAACCATCCTCGACATAGAAGCTCGACACACGGTTGTAGTTCTGGTTGAGGTCGGTCGAGGTCAGACGGGGAATATCGTTAGAGGTGCCCTCGCCATGCCAAGCCTGCTCAAGCACGTCGCCGAGGAAGTTCTCTCCACTGGCACCGGCATAACGTGTACGCGAAGTGTTGAAGACATCATTGCCGAATGTGCCGTAGAAGTTGGTCGAGAAATCCCAGTTCTTGTAACCGAGCGAGATATTGAGACCCATCATCACTTTGGGATAACCGCGTCCGATGTAAGTCTTGTCACCGTCGTCAATCTCACCGTTGTTGTTGAGGTCGAGGAAACGGATATCGCCCGGCTTGGCGTTGGGCTGGATTAGATTGCCGTGTTCGTCGGTATGGGCATACACCTCAGTCCAGTTCTGGAAGAGGCCGTCAGCCACGAAACCGTAGAAGCGGCTGATTTCACCGCCGTCCTCGTTGCGGATAATCTTGTCCATACGGAAATCAGAGGAGAGAATCGGACCGTCGCCACTGAGCTTGATGGCCTTGTTCTTCACACCCGAGAGGTTGACACCGGCCGAGTAACGGAAGTCGCCCACCCTGTCGTTCCAGCTGATGGAGAGTTCCCATCCGGTAGCCTGCATCTTACCGATGTTCATGGTCACGGCACCGTTCCAGTTGGGGTAACCGAGAGCAAGGATATTCTCCTTCTTGTAGAGCATGTCGTGGGATTTCTTGCGATAGACATCGAATGTCAGGTCGAGACGGGAGTTGAGGACGCTGACATCAAGACCGAGGTCAAAGTCTTCGACTGTCTCCCACTTGAGCTTGTTGTTACCCACAGAGGAGATGGTGGTTCCGGGGATGCGGACACCGCCGATGACAACGTCACGGGTGTCGAGGAGGGTCAGGTAAGCGGAAGAGTCGATGTTCTGGTTGCCGACACGTCCCCAGCCGAGGCGAAGTTTCAGGTTGTCGACAATTGTCTGGTCACGCATGAACGGTTCGTTGCTGATACGCCAGGCACCGCTGACAGAGGGAAATGTGGCGTATTTGTTCCCTTCGGCGAACTTGGAAGAACCATCGACACGGACAGATGCAGTCAGGTAATACCTTCCGTCGAAGTTATACATCACACGTCCGAGATATGACACCAGCGAGTTATAGGAGGTGTTACCGTCAGAGTTCTGGTTAAGCGTACCGGCATGCACTTCGTGGAGGGCCTCGTTGTTGCTCGGGATGGCTTCACGCGAACCGAACACCCAATAGTCTGCGAATTTCTCGGCGGTGAAACCTACCATCGCTGTCAGGTTGTGTTTCTGGTTGAAGGTACGGGTGTAATTCAGGGTGTTGGTCCAGTTCCAGTCGGTCGCCTGGGTCATCTTGCGGCTCGCCTGGTTGGTCACGTTCTGTTCCTGCGCGTCAATGAAGAATTTCGGAGAGAAACCGTCGGCACGGCGGAAACGGGCGTTGAAGCCGAACTGTGAACGGAATGTCAACCCTTCGAGCGGAGTAATCTGGATATAAGGAGTAAGGAACATGCCATACTCGCGGGAATGTCCGTTGGCGCGGGCGATGCTTCCAGCGGGATTGTGAACCGTGTTGTTGTAGCTGCGCTGATAGTTGTTGAGCGGGTTCTGGTCAACGACACCGTCGGCACGGAACACGGGAGTGGTGGGATCCATAGCTATAATCGAGCCGAAATCACCTGGGGTATCGTCCCAGCTTTCCATACGGGGAGCCATGTCAAGACCGGCTTTCACATACTTATTAAATGTGTACTCGGTGTTCAGACGGATATTGAGTTTGTCCCAGTAACCGTAATCAAACTGTGAATCGTTGCGGAAATATCCGATGCTGAGATTGTAGACATAGTTCTTGGTACCGCCGGAGACAGAGAACTGATAGTTCTGAATCATGGCTGTCTTGTTGACCACGGTGTCCCACCAGTCAGTGCCTTCACCCGAGGTGTAACCCGACTTGGGGCTGTTCCAGATAGGAGTACGGCCATCGTTGGTGTAACGTGCCTTGTAGGCCTGCTCATATTCGTAAGCGTCAGCGATTGAGGGCTTTTTGAGGGTCTGGAAACCGACAGAGGCGGCGAAGTTGAACTGAGGCTTACCTTCAGCTCCTTTTTTGGTGGTAACCAGGATTACACCGTTAGAACCACGGGTACCGTAGATGGCACAGGCGGAAGCGTCCTTCAACACCTCCATTGACTCGATGTCGCCGGTGTTGAGGAAGTTGATATCGGTACCGATAGGTATACCGTCCACGACATAGAGAGGGGAGCTGCCGTTTACTGTGGTGATACCACGGATGATTACCTTCGGAGCTGTGCCGGGGCCACCGCCGGAGGAAATCTGGACACCGTTCACTTTACCCTGGAGAGCGTCCATCGGGTTACCGGTGGTCACCTCCGTGATTTTCTCACCTTTGACAGTCGAGATGGAACTGGTAAGGTCGCTCTTCTTCACCACACCGTAACCCACGACAACGACTTCGTCGAGGACTGCGGAGTTCTCTTTCATAGTGACATTTATCTCCTTTCGGCCATTGATGTTGACTTTCTGGGTCTCATAGCCGACATAAGAGAATGTCAGGGTTCCCTTGGGGTCGGTGGTGATGGTGAAATGTCCGTCAATGTCGGTCTGAGTGCCGTTTGAGCCTTGGGCCAACACACTCGCGCCAATCAGCGGTTCCCCTTCGGGGTCATATACCGTGCCGCTGACTTTCAGCTGCGCTCCCGCGCATATAGCTGTCAGGAGGAGGCACATTGAAATTATATATCGTATCATGTCAAATGGTCTGGATTAGCGTACAGGTACAATCTTCGCCCTTCCGAGATGAGCGTCGAAATAAAGTTGATATTGACCGTCGGCGGGAATCAGAGGCTTGAACCAGTAGTCAGCCCCACGTTTGCCCTGCCATTGGGGATTTGTGTAATTGCCGTAATAATCCACGGTTTCGGGATCCTGTTCGTCATCGGCACGCCAGGTGCAGTAGTTCCACCAGCCGTCGGCGTGGTAGTTGTGGATGATGAATCCTGTATGGCGGCCTGCCGAAAATGTCAGAGGCTGTTCGAGCCAGAAACGGTGGGGATTCTCGGGATCCTGTACGAATCGGGAGATATCCTGCGGGCCGGAAGTCGTGTAACCGAACCAGAATTCCACATAGCTCTCGCCGTTTTCATGGAAGTCCATGCTCTCTGTGCCGAAAGGATGGGGAATCGGGTCAATCGCCTCGTCGATGGAGTAGGTTGAGATTGTGTATTCCTTCACCATCAGGTCAAGAGTGATGAGATAGTAGACCTTCTCCTGGTCAAGGACAAACGGGCGTGAGGATGAAGAATCACCCGAGAGCTTGTTCATGTCGGCGGGATCGATACCGAATCTCACGGGGAGGAAATCGGTGCGCTGGGGCAGGAAATAGATTTCGGTTCCTGCCTTCTCATTATAATACCGCGCCTCATATTTATAAGGAGCCACACGATCAATGAGCATCGGCACACCCATCACATCGCTGTTAAGCTCGGCGACAGTCTTGACATCGGAGAGCCACATGCGGGAGTAGTCGGGAGTATCGCTCACTCTGACCACACATTCGCGGGTCGAGGTGTTGCCCCAGGTGTCGGCGGCGGAAAGAAGAAGGGTGTATTCGGCATTCGCGGCGGGAAGAATCACAGACTCGGAGAAGGTATATTCGCCGGGATTAGCGAAGTCAGTGACTGTCTTGCTCCATACTCCGTCGATAGAGGCGGAGACAGAGCCAAGTTCGCGGTCATCCTTGACGGTGAATGTCAGGTCAAGTACAGCTTTGTCGGTAAGAACGACAAACATCTCATTGTCGGGAGCGACAGTGAAGAGAGGAGCATCCACATCTCCGTCGAGATCCACGGTGACGGTCTCGGTGGTTGTATTGCCGGCAACGTCTGTCACAGTCACCAGCACCTTGAATATGTCGCCGGCCTCTTTGGCGTCGACATCGACTTTGTAATCCAGCTCATATGTCTTGAGAGGTTCGCCATAAAGAGCGGGGATGTCAATGACTTTGTCAAGATACAAGGATGGACAGCGCAGCGAGATGGTGTTGATACCGTCGGCATCTTCCACAGTTCCTTTTATGTGGAACGTGCTTCCGGCCCTGCAACCCACGAGGGTGGAGGCCATTTTCATGGTCGGGTTCTTCCCGTCCACTGTCGGCCAGTCCTCCGTGTCGTCGCTACACGCTGAACCGACGGAGAGAATCATCGCTCCGGCGGCATACAGCAAGAATCGCTTGAGTTTCATTGGTCAGTAATTGGTATTAAAGTTAGGTTAAAAATTCTGACACAAAGTTATTCTCCTTTAAGGAGAGGGGGTGAAACATTATTCGTCACAATAGGCCTGAAATCGGTCATTAACGCATCCGTAAACGTTCAGGGATTGTTTTTACGCAACTTTATGATTAATTTTGTATCATCAAACACAATCCGGAGCCACCGATAGCTCCGACTTTATTCTGCCATGAAAACTATAAGAATCCTGTTATTGGTCATAATGACATTGGCCGTGTGGAACGCGACAGGTGAACCGTTGCTAAGACGGCTCGGTGGAGAGGCCGGACTGTCTAACAATTATGTGATGGGAATCACCCAGGACAGAAACGGTTTTGTCTGGATAGCTACCGAATCAGGGCTCAACCGTTTCGATGGCAAATCGTTCAAATCCTTCAAGGCCGGCGACAGCGGAATAGCCGCCAACGAGCTTAACCGTATCGTCAGCGACCGCGTCACCAATTCCATATGGATATGCACCCAGCGTCACGGCCTTGACCTGCTTGACTGCGACACATATTCGGTCAGCCATTTCAGCCCCGGCGAGGGGGAAGACAATCTCGCAAGCAATGGTGTCACGGATGTGTTCCCTACCCCTGACGGAAACGCGTGGGTGACGACATACACCTCGGGGCTCGACTTCATAGACCGCGCGACAGGGAAAGTCACCCACCATAATTCCCGCACGGTGAAAAACTGGCCGGATGACAAACTGTGGACCGTGGTCGCGGGGCCGGGAGGAAAAATTTACCTCGGGCATGTGGACGGAGGATTTTCCATCTATGAGCCTTCCTCGGGCAAAATCATAAATTTCCGCCACTCCCCTATCGACCTGCGTTCGCTACCCGGCGATGAAGTCAGGGCCGTGTTGGTCGACCGGCAGGGAAACGTATGGGTGGGAACCAACCATGGGTTGGCCCTCTACGACCAGAAAACAGGGGAATTCACCACCTACCGCCACTCTCCATCCGACAAGAACTCGCTTGTCTCCGACAATATATATCATCTTTACCAGACCGGGGACGACCGCATATGGATATCGACCGAAAACGGAGGTGTGAGCATCATAGATCCGCGTGAGGCATTGACTCAAGGGCGACTGACATTCTCAAATCTGACTTCCGTCCCTGATGAAGGTGTGTTTCTCTCAAACAAGACAATACATGCCACATTCGAAGACACATTCGGCAATATATGGATAGGCACTTACGGCGACGGCATCGACATCCTCTGCCACCGAGAAAGCCAGCTTCACCACCGTCATAAAAACTCGTTGCGCAATCCGCTGACTGACAACTCGGTCATGTCGTTGTGCGCGGCGGGTGACACATTGTATGTAGGCACCGACGGAATGGGAGCTGACATATTTGTAGGAGGAAGATTTATCCGCAACATCAATTCTTCCAATTCCCCGCTGGAGGACAACGCCGTACTGGCCATGCTGAGAAACTCCAACGGGGATATCTGGATGGGCACATATGAGGGTGATGTAGTGGTGCGCCGCCCTGACGGCTCTATGTCGGCAATCAACATTCCTGACGCAATCGATGTCAGATGTTTCGCCCGCAAACCTGGCGGCACAATCATCGCCGGTACCGGCAGAGGGCTTGCTGAAATTGCTCCTGACGGGAAAATCACAACCCACTATGCCTCCGACGGGGAAACCAACGATGAATGGATACGCAGTGTGGTGGTAACTCCGCAAGGTGACATATGGGTCGGGTCGTTTGGAAACGGCATATCGGTCTATGACCCTTCATACCGCAAGAAAAACACATTCGGCACATGGAATGAACTGCGCACCAACACTGTCAACCAGCTCATGAGAAGCCATGACGGGAAAATATGGGGCGCCACCGGGGAGGGACTGGTATGTTTTTCAGCGGATGGCAATATCATAAAGGCTTACCGGACCACTGAGGGGTTGCCTGACAATGTTGTCAAGTCAATATGTGAGGACTCCAAAGGCAACATCTGGATAACAACCGGCGTAGGCATCAGTATGATGTCCCCTTCCGGGAAAATCAGCAATTTCAGCCAAGGACACGGCATCGGGTCATCTGACTTCCGGGTAGGGTGTGCCGCAAAAGCTGCTGACGGGACAATAATATTCGGCTCCCATGACGGACTTTTCTCTTTCAATCCCGAATGGATGTCGGCCACAATCCCGTTGCCGACTCCGGTAGTGACAGGGGTGACGGTCTACGGAGAGCATCAGGGAGCCGATGACAAGGTGATTTTCGTGCCGAAGTCTCCGTTAGTACTTGACCACACGGAAAACACAATCAGGGTGGATTTCGGCATTCTCGATCCCTCTGTGGCCCCGGCTATAATCTGGTCATACAATGTCGAGGGGATTGACAACAGATGGTTACCTGTATCCCCTGAAAGCGGCATACTTCTGCGCGAGCTTTCCCCCGGAAAATACCGGTTGGCCATCAAGGCCTCGGTGCCCAATCAGACGGAAGACGCCGTAACGGTGTTGCCCTTCACCATCAAGCCTCCGATATGGGCCACCTGGTGGGCAAAATGCTTATACGCGCTTATTACACTCATACTTATATGGTATGGGCTGAGATTCTACCGCAAGCGTCTTGACCTTGAATATGACCTGGCTCTGGAGCGTAAAAAGAGTATCCACCAGAAGGAACTTAACGCCGAAAAGCTACGTTTCTTCACAAACATCACCCATGAACTGCGCACACCTCTGACCCTAATCCTCGGCCCGTTGGAGGATATGAAGTCAGATCGCCAACTGACACCGGCACAAGCCGGGAAAATCGGTATAGTCCATAAGTCGGCCCTGCGTCTGCTCGACCTGATAAATACAATCCTGGAATTTAGAAAGACCGAGACCCAGAACCGTCATCTCACTGTGAGCCGTGCCGACCTGTCATCACTCGTGGCGGAGATAGGCACACGTTACCGGGAACTGAACACCAACAAAGACCTCGCGGTGACCACAGAGATAGAGCCGGGTGACTACACGCTCTGGTTTGACCGCGAGACTGTAAACATCATCATCGACAACCTGATGTCGAACGCCTGCAAATACACGGCAGCAGGCAGTGTGACCCTGAAACTGAGCCACACCTCCGAATCCGGGGTACCGTTCACCGAAGTGTCTGTGAGCGACACCGGCCTGGGTGTTGACCATGACAGCCTCCCCCACATCTTCGACCGCTATTACCGTGACAGCCGTGCGTCAAGCCGCCTCGGGACTGGCATCGGGCTTGCGCTGGTGTATAACCTCGTGCAGCTCCATCAAGGGGAGATATTCGTTGACAGCGAGCCGGGTAAAGGCTCCACATTCCGATTCCGCCTGCAGACAGAGAACAGTTATCCCGACGCTCCCCGTGAGGCTGTCAAGGAAGCTGTCGCTACCGAACCGGAGGCTCAGCGCGAGGTATCTGAACCTGTATCAGACCTGCCACGCGTGCTTGTCGTAGACGACGACATCGATATACTGTCATATATCAGTGGAATCCTGGACGGGAAATATATCGTAGACACAGCCACTGACGGCAAAGAGGGGCTCGAAAAAGCCCGCGAGAAGATGCCTGACATCATCGTGTCGGATGTCATGATGCCTAAAATGGATGGAATGGATATGGTGAGGAAGCTAAAGGAATCCCCAGAGACCTCCCATATCCCGGTTGTGATAGTGACGGCGAAAATCGCCGAGGATGCCCGACTGGAGGCCTACGAGAGCGGAGCTGACTCCTTTATCACCAAGCCATTCTCTTCCAAGCTGTTGCTGGCCCGATTGAAAAACATCCTGACAACTCGCCATTTGAGCGCCGTCAGGTCAGTGGAGAGTCAACTGGCAGTCAACGAAGCCACCGAAATCATCCCCGTCGCCCCTGTCACAGCGAGTGAGACAAATGTCGCCGACAACCCCATCATATCTAAACTGACCCAGGCCGATGAGGCGTTCCTGGCCAAGGTCGGGAAAATCATCAACGATAATATCGCCGGGGAGAACCTCGATGTGGGATATATCGCCGGAGAGATGTGTATGTCACACTCGACCCTATATCGCAAGGTAAAGGCCATAACCGGGATGTCTGTGGCCCGGTTGATACGCAAATACCGCGCCCGTCGCGCCGCGGAACTTATGCGTACCGGCAACTACACGGTGTCAGAAATAGCCATGATGGTGGGAATGGGAAGTATGGGTAATTTCCGCCAATGCTTCCGCGAGGAATTCAATTCCACCCCGACCGAGTATCTGCGCAGCCAGGAAGGAAAGTCCTGATTCCCTGGGACGATTCCGAAGGAATTCCTTTATTCCATAGGACAATTCCGGAGGAATTTCTTTATTCCATAGGACGATTCCGAAGGAATCATATATCCGAATAGCCGTGGGTTGGCGCGAGGTAAGGCCGATAGGCCGTAACCGAACTGGTAACCCACGGTAACGGCATTAAACGAAGGATTCCGGAGGAATCTTTTTTGATATTCGACGAAAACGGTGATATCAAAAAAGATTCCTCCGGAATCCATTTGAGGGCGCAACACAACCGTGGGTTACCGCTCGGGGTCGCCCTCAAGGGGCTTCCCACTC
>URLF01000024.1 GCA_900548705.1 uncultured Porphyromonadaceae bacterium
AAGATATAAGGTTAGCCGTTGTCGAGGGCGCGGCGGAAACCGGCGATGTAGGCTGTACCCAGCCCGAGTTTCCCCTTGCGTTCAAGGATATCGACGCGGCCCGGATACTGGGCCATCTTCTCCTTGACGATGGCGGCGGTGCCGTCAGGGGAATTGTCATCCACCACAAGCACGTCGAATCGTCTGGGGAGGCCAATCACCGCGTCGATGATCGCAGCGGCGTTTTCCTTCTCATTGTACATCGGTATGATGACCACGGATTCGCTTCTGGCTTCCACGTTGGCTCTGTGTTTAGGTGGTATGATGAACAATTGTGTTTCCGATTCTCCATGCAAAGTTACATACTTGTTTCAAGACCACCAACATATCAGCCCGAAAACTTCTCCCCGAATGTTTAAAAAATCTGAAATCGCGGTTGTGTAACGGCTGACAGGTAGGTTTGTGATTTTTTTCAGGGGGGATGAAACTTTCCGGGTAATCGTGCGTCAAATGGGATAGATGAGATCTCAAGACAAAGACAACCGCCGGGATGACCAGGGGCTGAAACAGGCCTTTGAAGAGACCGTGCGCCAGTATGACGGGGTTATCCGCAAGGTGTGTTACTTCTATGCCACCGATGTCGATGATTTCGACGACCTCCGCCAGGAGGCACTCGTCAACCTCTGGCGCGGCTTCCCCCGCTTCCGTGGCGACGCGAGCATGTCGACCTGGATTTACCGCGTCACGCTCAACAGCTGTGTGTCCTTTTTCCGGAAACACCGCCGGAGAGGAAATACCGTCCCGGTCGACGAGCATCCCGAGCTGATTGCCGAGGATGACGAGAAGGGGGCGATGCTCCGGGAGATGTACCGGATGATCAACCGTCTCCCGGCTGCAGACAAGGCGTTGATTCTGCTGTGGCTCGACGAACATTCATACGACGAAATCGCCTCCATCATGGGGCAACCCCGAAACACTGTCGCCTCACGCCTGAGACGAGCAAAAGAGAAACTGACCTCCCTGACTCCAGAAATATGACACCTGAAGAATTGAAAGAGAAATGGCATAGCCTTGACGATGACACAAAACGCGGAATGCGTTCCGGAGGGTCGTCCGAACCTCCGTTCTATCGTGACCCGATGGTTGACAAGGTGACCTCCGGACGGGTCATCTCGGCCCGTGACCGCCTTATGGCCAATTACCGCAAGATGTTCGCCGTGGTGGCCCCGGTGGGCATCCTGACAGCGATGCCCCTTTTCCGGCTTCTGCCTTGGTGGGCGGTGTCGCTTATAATGCTGTTCTTTGTCATCGCGGCAATGATGGATGTCTATCTTTACCGGGGCATCCGCTCGATTGACCTATGGGCCGACGGGGTGGAGGAGGTGGCCCGCAAGGCCCGTTTCTACCGTCGCCGCCACCATCTGTTCCAGCTGCTGCTGATACCTTACGCGGCGGGGATTGTGACCATATATTATCTGTCTTTCGGGGAGGAGGCCATGAAATGGGGGCTTACAGTGGGGCTGATTTTCGGCCTTGGTGTGGGGTTTACCCTCTATCTGAGGATGATGCGCGATTACAAGCGTATGCTGTGACGATGCTTTCCTGCGCTATTGACTATTACGCGGATTTTGCGTAACTTTGCAGAAAAATATATCATCGATGATTACGCAGGAACAGCTTAAAGAGGCCGTCGAGCGCAAGGACGCGCTCAAACGGTATCTCGATGTCGACAATAAGAAGATACAGATCGAGGAGGAGGAACTCCGCACCCATGTGCCTGACTTCTGGGAGCATCCCAAGGAGGCGCAGGCGCAGATGAAGAAAATCAAGGACCTTCAGGCCTGGGTAAACGGTTACCACGAGGTGGAGACCGCCGTCGACGAGCTTCAGAATGGCTGGGACTTCTACAAGGAGGAACTGGTCAGCGAAGAGGAGCTTGACGCGATGCATGCTGCCGCCCTGGAGAAAATCGAGGCGCTTGAGCTGCGCAACATGCTCCGCCGCGAGGAGGACCATATGGGTGTGGTTCTGAAAATCAACTCCGGAGCCGGAGGCACCGAGA
The DNA here is from genome assembly GCA_900548705.1 of uncultured Porphyromonadaceae bacterium. GTDB lineage: Bacteria > Bacteroidota > Bacteroidia > Bacteroidales > Muribaculaceae > UBA7173. The sequence continues at coordinate 2,042 of URLF01000024.1, forward strand.
GCCAGGACTGGGCCCAGATGCTGATGCGCATGTATCTCCGTTATTGCGAGAAACATGGCTACAAGACCTCCATCGCCAACCTTCTCGAAGGGGATGAGGCGGGAATCAAGTCCTGCACCATCAATGTCGAGGGTGACTTCGCCTATGGCTACCTAAAGAGCGAAAACGGCGTGCATCGTCTGGTGCGCGTCTCCCCATACAACGCCCAGGGAAAGCGTATGACCTCGTTCGCCTCCGTGTTCGTGACTCCGCTTGTCGACGACGCGATCGAGGTGAAGGTCGAGCCTGCGCTGATGTCATGGGACACATTCCGTTCGGGTGGTGCCGGTGGCCAGAACGTCAACAAGGTTGAGTCGGGTGTGCGCCTGCGCTATCAGTATACTGACCCTTACACCGGTGAGAAGGAGGAAATCCTCATCGAGAACACCGAGACCCGTGACCAGCCCAAGAACCGCGAGAACGCCCTGCGCCATCTGCGCTCGATTCTCTACGAGAAGGAGCTTGCCCACCGTATGGAGGAGCAGGCCAAGGTCGAGGCGGGCAAGATGAAAATCGAGTGGGGCTCGCAGATTCGCAGCTATGTCTTCGACGACCGTCGCGTGAAGGACCACCGCACCAATTTCCAGACCTCCGACGTGAACGGGGTGATGGACGGCGACCTCGACGGCTTCATCAAGGCTTACCTCATGGAGTTCTCGGGCAACGAGGCCTGATGGGGCGCCTGCATAAAAAATGCCGCCGGTCTCTCTCGGCAGAGCCCGGCGGATTTTGTTTATTGAAGCTGTTAGGGTGGCGCTCACGGCGCTATGTAGACAATTGCTTTATTATCTTTATGCCTCTTTGACCCATCCTGAGGCCGAAGGTTTAATCGCCCGGCTGATTTTTTTTCAAAAAATATATTGTTTTCTCTCCTGCGCGAGTTTATCCCGATTCCGCCGATGAAAAAAGCCCTTCTGAAATTTCTTTGGATATACATGCTGTTTGTGGTGGTGTTCATGCTGATGAAGCCTGTGTTCCTGACGGTTTACGCGTCGGTCATCGGGGCTTCGGCGGCCGACTGGCTGGCGGTGGTGCGTCATGGGTTCTCGATGGATCTGTGTGTGGCGGGTTACCTGACGGTCATACCGGGGCTGCTGCTGATAGGTGAACTGGTTTCACGGGCGCGATGGATAAGAATGGCTCTCGATGTCTATATGGCTGTCGTCACGGGCCTTGTGGCCGTGATATACTGCCTTGACCTGGGGTTGTATGGCAGCTGGGGATTCCGGCTCGATATGACCCCGGTGTTTTATTTCACCACCTCCCCGACGGCAGCGATGGCCAGCGTTGAGTGGTGGCACTGGTTCGCCGGGGCGATTGGCATGGGGGCGATATGCTGCGGTATGTGGACGCTTTACCGCTATACAGCCGGGGAGGTGACTGTCACACCGGCCTCGGGGAAGGGGCGTGTATGGCAGCCGGTTGTGATGCTGCTCGTGACGGGGTTACTGTTCATCCCGATACGCGGCAGTGTCACTGTCTCGACGATGAACCTCAGCCGGGCATATTTCTCGACCAACCAGCGGCTCAACCACGCGGCGGTCAATCCTGTGTTCAGCCTGCTTTATTCGGCCACCCATCAGGGGCATTTCGATGATGAATATGATTTTATGTCTGACGACGAGGCTGCCCGCATTGTCGAGGGGCTGTTGTATGCCAAGGGCGGTAATGACTCCATCTCCGGGGAAGACGGGTCCATTGAGCCAGATTCCGTGTCAGGAAAACTGCTGGCTGTCGAGCGACCCGACGTGGTGATGGTAATCCTCGAAAGTTTCTCGGCCCATCTGCTCCCGTCGCTGGGTGGGGAGAATGTCGCTCCCGGGCTTGACTCCCTCGCCCGTGAGGGGGTGTTGTTCACAAACTTCTATGCCTCCTCGTTCCGCACCGACCGCGGACTGGCGGCGATTCTCAGTTCATTCCCCGCTCCGCCGTCGACCAGCCTTCTCAAATATGTCGACAAGTTCGAGAAGCTCCCCTCATTCCCCTCGCTGTTGCGACATGAGGGATATGACGCTGCGTATTATTACGGTGGGGATGCCAACTTCACCAACATGCAGGCATATCTGGTTTCCTCGGGCTTCAACACGATAGTCTCTGACAAGGATTTCCCGGTGGCCGACCGCACATCGAAATGGGGGGCGCACGACGAGAAGGTGCTTGCCCGTGCTTTCGAGGGGATAAAGGAGGGGGCGACAGGGAGGCGGCGCGGTGTGCCGAGGCTCTCGGTGGTGCAGACCTCCAGTTCCCATGAGCCGTTTGCCGTTCCCTACGACAATCCCCGTTTCGCGGGGGAATCGCGCAAAAACGCGTTCGCCTACACCGACTCCTGCCTGACGGTGTTTGTCGACTCCCTACGGACACTTCCCAACTGGCACAAGACCCTCCTGGTGATTCTCCCCGACCATTACGGCTGCTGGCCTGAGAACATCGCATCCGCGCCGGAGCGTCATCATATCCCGCTGGTGCTGGCCGGAGGGGCAGTCGCCGCGGGCGGTCGGCGTGTCGACAAACTCGCGTCGCAGACCGACCTCGGGGCCACACTGCTATCTATGATGGGGATTCCTTACCGCGAACTGCGCTATTCCCGCGACATATTTGATGAGGAGACAGCCCCGGTGGCGGTGTTCACCGAGCCGTCGCTGATAGGGATAATAACCCCATCGGATACCTTGGTCTACAATCCCGATGCCGACGCGGTGGTGGCGGCCCGTGGTCGCGAGCCTTATCCCGGGGAGGTCTCCCCGCTGCTGCCAGCCGCCAAGGCGTTCCTGCGCGATTTGTATTCGACGCTCGGCTCATTGTGAGCGGTCTACATATCAGATTACATATTCTGTTAAAACCTCTGTAAAAGGCAATAAACAAGTCAGACAGCACGTTATAAACTGACTACACACTACCCCTTTCTCTTGTGATGATAGAATTCCTCAACAATCTCGACACTTCGATTTTCCTGGCGGTAAATGGTGCGCACAGCCCGTTTTTCGACACCTTCATGACTATGTTCACAGGCCGCTTCATATGGATACCGATGTACGCGATGGTGTTGTGGATCCTTTTCAAGAGCTGTCGCTGGCAGACAGCCACGGCTTATCTCGTCGCTTTGGTTTGTGCCATCCTCCTGACCGACCAGACCTGCGCGTCGGTGATACGTCCCGCCGTCGAGCGGTTGCGACCCTCCAACCTTGAAAACACCCTTTCAGACTACGCGTATATCGTCAATGGGTATCGTGGAGGCTCCTACGGATTCCCCTCCTGCCACGCCGCCAACTCCTTCGCGCTGGCGGTTTTCGTCGCCCTGTTCGTGCGCCGCAGGGGCTTCACATTGTTTATAGTCGGGTGGGCGCTGCTCAACTCCTATTCGCGTCTCTATCTGGGGGTGCATTACCCCGGTGATCTGTTCGTGGGGGCGGTGGTCGGCTCTCTGTTCGGTCTCGCCTGCTATTATGCGGCCCGTTTCATATCATCCAGGATGCTTGGAGAGACCATCAACGGCGGTGTTGACATCAATGACTCCTCCGTGACCCTCAAGCAGCTCACCCCCGGAGCCACCCTTGACTCATTGACTCCCACCCCCTCTTTGCTTCGTGAAATCAGCACCGTCACCACCACCCGCATCGCTGCCTCCGACATGATGATAGCGGCCTTCGCTCTCACCCTCGCTGTCATCGTCATCGCCTCCGCCCTCCATTGATTCCCTCTCCGAGCATTCCATCCATTTCAATTTCTTCCAGGGGGCTCACAGATTACACCGATTACACAAAGCCATCCGGCGGGGAATCCTGCCGGACGACTTCCATTCACTTGTAGGGACGCGCCATGGCGCGTCCCCAATCAAACCGGTATTATAAAGTCTCGCAGATTACGCGGATTACGCAGAGGCCATCCGGATGGAATGTTGAAGGATTTCCAATACGGATGGCCTCTGCGACTCCGCGAGAAATCTGCTTTATCTGTGTGAGGTCACTGGAAGTGGAGCGCTCCGCACGGGAATAAATAAGCCCCGGAAATCAAGTGGGATTTCCGGGGCCGGCTTCATTTTATGAAAAGGTATCTATGAAAATTCAGTATGTTACTCAGTATGTTACTCAGTATGTTACAGAGTCGGACTCTGCCGAAGTAAGATATCAGCGGAGGAGATGCTTCTTGCCATTGATGATGTAGAGACCGGCGGGAAGGCTGGAAAGGTCAGCCGAATTGAGTGTGTCGAGGATGAGGATACCCTGCAGGTTGTAGACCTTGAATCCGTTGTCGGTCTTTCCGGTCACCACGTTCTCGATGCCGGATGAGGCATCGGCGTATTCTCCGAATACGGTCTTTGAGTCCAGGACAAAGTCCTCTTCGTCGTAGTCGTAATAGCTGTAAAGGATTTCGGTGGGGTTGCCGTTGTCATCATATGTGTAGTCAGCCTTGCTGCCGTCAACCATCTCGGTAAGGCCTTCGTAGGTTTCGGTCAAGGTCTCCATTATGGTGTTGCCATGGCTGTCTAACATAACTTCGGTAACGGAAATGTAGGTCGGCTCCTCGGTTGGTTCGCCATCCTCATCGAAATATTCCATATCGGTCAGACGGTAACTGCCGTTTTCGTCGATGGTCTCCTTCTGGGTAGTGGTGCCGACAGTGAGGTCTGCGTATGTCTGCTTGAGGAGATAGTCGCCGGGATTCTCTTCGGAGTATTCCACGATGATATGGCCGTCAAGTTCATCCTCCACATATACCTCGGCTGACGCGATGCGGTTGGAGCCTTCGACCATCTCAACCAGTGAGGAATTGGTCATCTGGCCATCGGTGGCTGCCCAGACGATGTTGCGGTATGACAGGCCGCCATCCAGCTGCCAGTCGGGAATATCCATCTCATAGTTGGTGAAATACATGAACTCGTTGGCTTTGCCGGTGGTCTCATCATAGTTCCATACCGATTTGTAGGCAGGTATCATATTTCCCATGAGGGGAAGCGACTTGACAATCTCGATGATATTGTCTTCGGCGTTGCGGGTGATCACATTGGTCTCGCAGTAGAAATTCTCCACCCATTCGCCATCTGTCCAGTCGTAACCGAGGCGCTCGGTGTAAAAGTCATGCACGACGGGGTCGTAGATATAGGTGCGTTTTGAGACATTCACCCAAGCCTCCCCATCCTGCTGGGTTGTCAGGAGGAATACAGGCTTGTTGAATTCATCGTAGGATGTTTCCTCACGGAGGATTCCATCCTCTGACTCAATATCAGTCCTGATGGTGTTTCCTTTGGAGTCATATCCGAAAGTCATAGAGCCGAGCAGTTCCCATTCGCCGTCCATATAGCTATAGTCAGTCTGTGATACAGGACGCCATATGGGATTGTCGGTTCCGGCCTTCTTCAGGACAGCAAGTTTTGTTGCGGCTCCACGTTTTGTTTTGAAACGGTTGCCGGCATATGTGGCTGATGCTCCCAGGAGGGCGCAAAGGGAGAGGATGTAGATTTTTTTCATGCAATAAGAATTTAGTAATTTGTCTGGTGATGTCCTTAAATGGAATAGCACTCGCGACAAAGTTACTAAATTTTCGACTAAAATGCAAATTATTTGGGCAATTCCGAGGAATACAGCAGTGAATGGTCGCGCCGACGATCAAAGACTTTTTTGCCCGCCACATAGGTGGCGCGGATTACATTGTCAGGTGCGAGAGTCTGCAAAACAAACAGTTTGTCGGTAAGTGAACGGGCAAACTGAAGTCTCCATTCAAGGAATTCGGTTGCCTTGAAATCGATTACAGCCATGTCGGCCTCATATCCCGGGCGGAGGGAACCGATGATGTCGGCAAGACGCAACACTTCCGCTCCTCCCCGCGTGGCCATATAGAAGCTGCGCAACACCTGGAGGGGATTGTCATCGAGCATTGCTACCTTGTATGCCTCTCCGAGCTGGCGAAGGATTGAGAAACTTGTGCCGCCACCGACATCAGTGCCGATTCCGACATCGCATCGGTGTGCAGGATCAGTCGCCTCCCTGAATCTGAATTCCCCGTCACCCAGGAAAAGGTTTGATGACGGGCAGTGGGCAACCCCGCATCCCGCCTCGGAGAGCCTTTTCCATTCCTCGGGCCTGACGATGCAGCAATGGGCCATTACCGTGTGGTGGTCAATCAGTCCGAACCGGTCATATATGTCGGTGTAGTTGACCGCCTCCGGGAACAATGACAACGCCCATTCGATTTCAGGGGCGGCCTCGTCGAGATGAGAGTGGAGATAGACCCCCTCGTCAAGATGACGGCGGTAAAGCTCCCCGGCGAGTTTGAGCTGGAGCGGGGTGCTGGTCGGGGCGAAGCGCGGGATGATGGCGTAGAGCTGGCGGCCACGGCGATGCCATTTGGTCAGCAGTTTCTCGGTCAGCAGTATGGAGCCTTCTGTCGACGGGTCTTTGAGCGAATCAGGCAGGTTGCGGTCCTGGAGGACCTTCCCCGTTATGGTTCGGGCGTTGTACCGCTCCGACTCCTCGAAGAGAGCGTTGACCGAAGCCTCGAAGGTGGTGGAGAAGACATTGGCGGTGGTGGTGCCGTTTGATAAGGTCTGCCTGAAAAACATGCGGGCCACTTCGTCGGCAAAATCCTTGTCGCGGAATTTCGCTTCGGTCGGGAATGTGTATCGGTTGAGCCAGTTGATAAGCGTGTCGCCGTATGAACCGATCATCGGCGACTGCACATAATGGATATGGCAGTCGATGAACCCCGGCATTATCAGCGAATCCTCATATCGGTCTATATCGTCAAGTGAAGGATATGCCGCGACCACATCCTTGTATGCCCCGATGGCCAGGATGCGTCCATCCTGGATCACGGCCAGACCATCGGGATAATAGTCGTAGCAGTCAGACCCGTTGCTGACCAACGGGTCATGGCGGAAAGTAAGCATCGCGCCGCGTATCCCTTTTACAGGACCGCCGGCGGTATTGACCGGGAGGGAAGATATCTTGCTGTTCATATTATAATCAATTGTGAAGTCGAAACGGGAAGCCCCCCTTATTCTTGTCAGGGAAGCTTCCTATATTGATTAACACCGGACTTACGAATCTGTTGAATCCATATCCCGAAAGATGGAGCGCGTTATATGGCTCCTTGCAGCCCCTCCTTAAAAAGGAAGCCGTATGTCGTTGACGTGTCTACCCTGTGAGAGGGCCACGCCACCGACATACGGCATATGGTTATTGGCGGGAACGAATCAGGGTCGTCCCCAAGGGTTCATCCTATCAGTTGACAGCAACCTTGAAGGTCTTCTCGCCGACGGTCACGACATATATGCCGGGAGCGACGGGAACCGACTGGATGTCGGCTGACAGGAGAGTGCTGGCCACCTGGAGACCGGCGGGGGCGAATACACGGGCGGTCTGCCCTGCCAGTCCGGTGAAGAGGATGGCTCCGGTCTTACCCTCGACGGAAACGGCGTTTCCTACGGCTGCGACGTTCACGCCCGACTGAGAAGCTGAGCGCACGGAATAGGAGTCAATCATCGGAGTCGAGGAGCTTCCGCCAAGGAAGTTGACATGCAGGCGGGCATCTACCCATTTGAGACCCTGCAGCTCATCGGGAAGAGTGTATTTGAACTTCTTCCAGCCTTCGGTGGTCTGGGGGATTTCGACAGAGCCGAGTACGGTGTATTCATCCATGCCGTATCCGGCAGCCATCAGGGTCATCTCGCAGGCGTGGGGATGATGGTAGCTGGAGAACTCGATTTCGGCATCTGTCAGACCCTCGGTCGAGAATTTCGGCAGGTAGATGAACGAGTCGCCACGGTTCCAGGAGGTGTGGCCGCAGAGGGCGAAGCCACCTTCCTCGGAGACAGCCGTCGGAAGGATGGTGGAGGGATCGGTGATGCTCCATGTGGGGGAGTATTCCGCGCCGAGCGATGAGCCGAGTGCAAGCGGCTGATAGTGGATGCTGCCGTTCTCGAAGGTCTCATCCATCGGCAGGGTGTAAGGTGTGCCGAGAACCACGGTGAACGATGTCATCGAGGAGCCGGAGTTGAGGCCGTTGTAAGCCTGCAGGCCGAGGGTCAGCATGGTCAGGGGGGCGTTGGCGTATTCCAGCTCATAGGTCATGGTCAGCGCGTCGGTGACATCGACCTGATACCAGTCCTCATCATCGGCATCCCATTCCCAGAGGTAGTAGTCGATACCCTCGGGGTTGACATGGCCTCCTGACGCGCCGGTGGTGATGGCCTGGTAGTCAATCTTGACACTCATGTTGTCTTCGGCGACAGTCAGGGCGGTGATTACCGGAGCGGTCGGACGGTCGAGACCGCAGTTGACTTCAATCGAGCTGCTGGGACCTTCACCGAGTTCGGAGGAGACAATGACGGAAACCACTGATTTCCCTTCGGGGCATACTATGCGTAATGAGGCTTCCTCGCCGGGCTTCCCTTCAACGGTCTTGGTCTCGGTGGAACTTTTGACAGTCGCGGTAAGGGCGGTTTCCGCTTCAAGAGCGTCGCCGCCGTTGTTGATGAGGGGGAACTTGAAGGTCACGTCGGCGAAAAGCTCTCCGGTCTCAAGGCCGTCACCTGCGAGGTCGGTGACAGCGGCCGGAGTCAGCAGGTTGGCCGCGCTCTCCTTCATTGTCAGTTTGTTGACATAGAGATAATACATGTTTTTGTCGGAAACGCAGTGTACGCCGATGAAGTAGCGTCCGGCCTCCTCAAGCTGGATGGTCTGCTCGAAAAGACGCCAGTCGTCGTTGCTGACGGTGGTACGTTCGAATACAGGTATTGTCATCCCCTCGACGCTCTGTTCGCGTCCGATGAACACCTCAAACGCCTCGGGATTTGAGGTGGACTGACATTTGGCGTTGATGGCGATGTCATAGAGCTTGCCACCCTCGGTCACCTCAATGGCGGGAGTGATGAACCAGTCATCGGCCGGTTCGGAAGAGTTCCATTTGTACTGGAATCCCTGGTCGGTGCCGGTCCATGTGCTGCTGTCATCATTGGTGTTTATAATCTGGAAGTAATCGATGGCGTCCTTGGTCAGGGCCAGTTCGAGAGGAAGCGAGTAGGCGAATGAGGGGGAGAGGGTACATTTGAAGCTCAGCTCGCTGGTCTGCTTGCCGAGTCGGCTTCCATCCTCCTGGAGGATATAGGTGGTGGATGTCACGGTATGGTTGCCGAGCGCCAGACCGGTGAACTCGATGGGCTTGCTTTCGCCGGGAGCGCCGGTGATGGACTCGCCGTAGTCCTCGCCGTCAAGGGTGATGTCGGCGTGGAGGAGTGTGGAGGGCTCCATCGGTGAGCCGGCGAGGTTGTCGGCCGGGAATGTGAGGGTCACGGTGCCGTCGCCCCCGTCAAATGTCGGGTCGGAGAGGGTCGAAGCCTGCGGTGCGGACCCGTCGGTCTCGTCAACGAAGATGTTCTGGAGGTAGAGGTAAGATGCGCTTGCGGGTGAGATGGCGTGAAAGGCGATGTAGAACTCGCGGCCATCCACGGGGAAGATGGCTTCCTGTGTCGTGAAACTCTCCGGTGACTGGAAGGAGGCGTTTCTCCAAATCACATTCTGGCTCAGGGCCTCGACAGTAGGCTCATACGCCATGCATACCTCCAGGCCCTCGTTGTTGTATTTGGTGGCCACATTGAAGGTCAGCTTGCGTGCGCCTGCAGTTGTGCCCTCGAACGCCGGGAGTATGATCCAGTCATCGCCGGGATTTGACCAGTCATAGGTATATCGGAATGTCCCTTCCGAGGTGACATTACCTGTGGGATAGCCGCTTGTGGCGTATTCCCATGTCTTCTGGTCATTGTTGGCGTTGATGACCGTGCACCAGTCGAACTCGTCGTTGTCAGGCTCGAACACATATCCCAGGGGGATAGGCACAGGCTGCAGTTTCGAGAACTTATGCTCGACAGTTGCCGGTTCCGAATAAAGGTCGCCGACATAGGCGCGTGCCGAGATGGTGTGGTTGCCGCTTTTGCCTACATTGAAATTGATGACGGCTGATGAACCGGGAGCGCCGGTGACTGTGCCGTTGTCCAGCTCCTGTCCGTCAAGAGATACTTTTGCAGTGATGGATTCAGCTGTCAGCGGGTCTCCGCCGAGGGTCTGGGTGGGGAGGGTGACGCTCAGAGCGCAGTCGAGGCCGGTGGCCTCGACCGACAGCGCCGGCGCTGTCGGCTGATCAGGAGACAGTTTTTCGATTGTAATGTCCTTGAAATAGGTGTAGAACATATTGGCATCGGAAAATGAATAGAGCCCGATATGCCATTGTCCGTCAGAGGGCACGTCTACTGTGCGTGACTCGGTGACATCCGAAGAGTTGGAGTAGCCGGTTTTCTCCATGATGGTGATGGTCATGGATTCCGGAGTGGCGGCATTACCGAAGCACATCCTGAAATTCTCCTTGTTGCCACGGGTCTTGTAGGTGTATGTCACCTTGTATGTCCCGGCTTCGAGATTGACAGCCGGAAGGATACACCAGTCGTCCATGGCCAGGGAGTAGCTGTATGTGCATTTGAAATATCCATCCTCGAAACTCCATGTCTTGCCGTCTTCATTGCCGTCGATGATGGTGCACTCGGCAAACTGCTCGGCTGTCGGGGCGAATGTCACGGGAGCCGTGTAGCCTCCTTCGGGGGCGCGGTTGGGAATCGTTTTCGCGCTCCCTAACTTTACAAGCCGCGGGGCTACTTCGGCGGTCTTTTCTGCTCCTGCCGGAACCTGAAGCTGTTCCTTCTGGTCGGCAAGTCCGATCGCTGCGAGGAATCCGGCAGTGGCCAGTCCTCCGCATAACAGGGATAACTTTTTAATCATTAGCACTTAAATTTAATTATACAACAGTTTGGGAATAGTTAGCGATGTATTGCGCCGGAAGCGCGGATTGGAATCCTTTATGAATACTGAGCGAATACTGATGTCGCAAAAGTACAAAAAATATTAAAATTGATGGCAAGATTTTGTAATTTTGTGGCATAATTTGGAAAAATGCTATGGTAGATATCCAATCACTGAAAAACAAGATACTTACAGACGGAGAAATCTCCGCCGAGGAGGCTTATTCCCTGTGTGACATCGATGCCTCCCAGCATGAAGAGCTCTGGGATAGCGCGATGGAGATTACCCGCCGCTTCTGTCCCAAGGTGTTCGATTCCTGCTCGATTATAAATGCCCGTTCCGGCAAATGTCCGGAAAACTGCAAGTGGTGTGCCCAGTCGGCCCATCACAACACTGAAATCGAGGTCTATCCTTTGATAAGCCGTGAACAGTGTATGTCTGTGGCCGAGCACAACCGGCTGCAGGGCATACATCGTTTTTCACTCGTCACAAGTGGACGAGCTATGAAAGGGGAGGCTCTCGACACGGTTTGCGGCTACTATCGTGAATTACACAAGAAAGGGGGCATGCAGCTTTGCGCGTCAATGGGATTGCTGGGGCGTGAGGAGTTGCGGAAACTTTATGATTCCGGGGTAACCCGTTATCATTGCAACCTTGAGGCTGCTCCCTCATATTTCCCCACTCTCTGTTCGACTCATACCGTCGAGGAGAAAATCAAGACCATCGACATTGCCCGTGAAATCGGTTTCGAGGTCTGCAGCGGGGGTATAATCGGGATGGGGGAGTCGCCTCGACAGCGGGTCGAACTCGCGTTGGAACTGCGTCGTGTGGAGCCGAGGTCAATCCCGATTAATCTACTCTGTCCGATTCCCGGCACACCACTCGAAAATACTCCCCCGTTGCCCGAGCAAGAAGTGCTTGACGCGATAGCGATATTCAGGTTTGTGCATCCGCGTGTGTTCCTTCGTTTCGCAGGAGGCCGTGCCCGTCTGAGCCGCGAAACCCAGTTGCGGGCATTGCAGATCGGAATGAATGGAGGAATCGTAGGCGACCTGCTGACCACCATCGGCTCCAAGGTCGCCGATGACAAGCCTATGATTGAATCTGCCGGATATGAATTCTGACATGGCTGACCGCCTTTTTCTAAAAATCATTTTGGCTGTAAATATTTGCCAATCAGAGAAAAATGGCACTATGTCATGGATTTGTTGAAAATTTTTTGTGAAATTTTTCCAAAAATACTTGCAAAAGTCAGAATAAATTCGGAACTTTGCACTGTGTGTTTTTCATAGTATTAGATTAAGATAAAGGTTTAAAGGAGAAAGGTCGTTGTGAAACGACCTTTTTTTATTTTGCCATACTCTTGCCCACTCCGGAATTTTTTCCTAAATTGCGTGCCGTAATATACCGTGACCGCCCGACGGCGGCTTTCACCTCACCTTAAATCAACCCTATTTCAACGACACGACACCATGGAATTACCTTTCGCAGAATCCTGGAAAATCAAGATGGTCGAGCCTATACGCAAGTCGACCCGCGAGGAACGTGAGCAATGGCTCCGCGATGCCAATTACAATGTCTTCCAGCTACGCGCCGACCAGGTCTACATCGACCTGCTGACCGACTCCGGCACCGGGGCGATGAGCGACCGCCAGTGGGGAGCGATGATGACCGGCGACGAGAGCTATGCCGGGGCGCGATCCTTCTTCCGCCTGAAAGATACGGTGGAGCGTCTTACCGGCTTTGACTATTTCATCCCCACCCACCAGGGACGTGCGGCCGAGAATGTGTTGTTCAGCCATCTGGTGAAGGAGGGTGACATAGTGCCCGGCAATTCCCATTTCGACACCACAAAGGGGCATATCGAGAGCCGTAAGGCGTTCGCGCTCGACTGCACCGTGGACGAGGCGCGTGACACCCAGCTTGAAGTGCCTTTCAAGGGTAATGTCGACATCGCCAAACTCGAAAAGGCCCTTGAGGAGCATCATGACAGGATTCCTTTCATAATCGTCACCATCACCAACAACACCGCCGGCGGTCAGCCCGTGTCGTTGCAGAACTTGCGCGATGTGCGCCGCGTGGCCGACAAATGGGGCAAACGCGTCATCCTCGATTCCGCCCGCTTCGCCGAGAACGCCTATTTCATAAAGACCCGCGAGGAGGGGCAGGCCGACCGCTCCATCAAGGAAATCGTCCGCGAAATCTTCTCGCTGGCCGACGCCATGACAATGTCGGCCAAGAAGGATGGTATTGTCAATATGGGCGGTTTCATCGCCACCCGCCACGAGGACTGGTATGAGGGGGCGAAACGTTTCTGCATCCCCTTCGAGGGCTATCTCACCTATGGCGGTATGAATGGCCGCGACATGGAGGCTCTGGCTGTCGGACTTGAGGAGAACACCGAGTTTGACAATCTCCATACCCGCATCCATCAGGTGGAATACCTCGCCAAGCGTCTCGACGAGTTCGGCATCCCGTATCAGCGTCCGGCTGGTGGGCATGCCATTTTCGTGGATGCATCCAAGGTGCTGACCCATGTCCCCCGCGAGGAATTCCCGGCCCAGACCCTTACCGTGGAGCTTTACCGCGAGGCCGGTATCCGTGGATGTGAGATAGGTTATATTCTCGCCGACCGTGATCCCGTGACCCGCGAGAACCGTTTCGGCGGACTCGACCTGCTCCGCCTGGCCATCCCACGCAGGGTCTACACCGACAACCACATGGATGTCATCGCCGTCGCCCTGAAGAATGTCTACGACCGCCGCGAGTCAATCACCCGAGGCCTCCGCATTGTCTGGGAAGCCGAGCTGATGCGCCACTTCACCGTCAAGCTCGCCCCCGCAGAGTAACAGGTGGCTCGCTGCGCTCCCCCGAAAAGACCTCCCAAAACTCCCATACCTCCCAATTTCCCCAAAATTCCCAGATTGGGAGTTATGGGAAAATTGGGAGGTATGGGAGTTTTGGGAATTGTGGGATAAAATGCGGCAAGCTATGGCCAGAGACTGGCCATAGCTTGCTGTATCAGGTATATGGGCGTTTGATCAGATGGAGAGGCGACGCAGGGTGTTGAGCAGGTCGCGGTTGATGGGCTTGTCGTTCTTGATGGCCTTCACGAAGGGGACATAGACGATTTCGTCATTCTTCACGCCGATCATGACATTGCGCTGGTCGTCCAGCAGGGCGTCGATGGCGGCGGCTCCCATGCGGGAGGCCAGGATGCGGTCGTGGGCCGTGGGGGAGCCGCCTCGCTGGAGGTGGCCGAGAATCGACACACGCACGTCATACTGGGGATATTCCTCCTCCACACGCTTGGCGATTGCCATCGCTCCGCCGGTGACGGGGCTTTCGGCCACAAGCACGATGGATGAGTTCTTGCTCTTGCGGAAGCCGTTTGAAATGAGGTCGGCGAGCTGGTCGGCCTCGGTTGATATTTCGGGGATGATGGCGGCCTCAGCTCCGGAGGCGATTGCTCCGTTGAGGGCGAGGAAGCCCGCGTCGCGTCCCATCACCTCGATGAAGAAGAGGCGTTCGTGGGAGGTCGCGGTGTCGCGGATTTTGTCGACACACTCCATGATGGTGTTCAGGGCGGTGTCATATCCGATGGTGGTGTCGGTGCCGTAGAGGTCGTTGTCGATGGTGCCGGGCAGACCGATGATCGGGAGGTTGAACTCGTTGGCGAAGATGCGCGCACCGGTCAGCGAACCGTCACCGCCGATTACCACGAGGGCGTCGATACCGTGGCGGCGCAGGGTGTCGTAGGCAAGCTGGCGTCCTTCAGATGTCTGGAATTCCTTGCAACGCGCGGTTTTCAGGATTGTGCCTCCGCGCTGGATGATGTTTGACACGTTGGCGGTTGTGAATTCCACGATTTCGTCGGTGACCAGTCCTCGGTATCCGCGATAGATGCCTTTGACCTTGAATCCGGCGAAGATGGCCGCGCGAGTGACGGCGCGGATGGCCGCGTTCATTCCAGGGGCGTCACCTCCGGAGGTAAGTATTCCGATGCATTTGATTTCTGCCATGGCCTTTTTTATATTTCTTGATGAGTGGTTTCGGATTTATAATCTCCCGACAAAGATAACAAATTTTCTTCGGTCGGAGTGCGATTGGCCGAAGAATTTTGTGTCTGGTTATTCCTCATTGATGGAATATTCGAGAAATTTCAGCAATGGGTGGAGGGTCTCGAAATATCCGGCAGCTTTCTCGGGCCACGCGGGGTCACTGAAAAACTCCTTCCCCTGCGGCATGAAGCGGCCGTACTCCTTGAGACGCAACAGTTCGGCCTGCGGATGGTCGCGGTCGTAACCTTTCGGGATGGTCTTCAGCCTCGGGCCGTACCAGTCGGGGAAGAGCGATTTCAGGCGGGGTTCGTTGATGATTTCCTCGAACTCGTCGATGTTGTCGACGATAGCCTTGCGGAGCTTCTTCAACACCGCGCTCTCGGGACACCACAGGCCGCCGTAGAGGCCGCTCGATTCCCCCTCGTATGAGTCGGTGGCTCCGCCGTCGCGTCCCGGGCCTACCTGTATGTAGTAGCCGGGGAGATGGGCCGCCGATGATGAGCGGCCGCGAGGGGAGACGGTCCCCGAGAAATAGGTCTTGTAGGGGGACTTGTCAGGGGAGAAACGGGTGTCGCGGTAAATGCGGTAGACCGACGACGCTCCGGTCTGCCCTTTGAGTTCGGGCCACCATTGGGAGCAATACATTATCAGCCGGTCCATGTCGGAGATCCATGCGGCTCTGAGGTCGTCATAGAGGGCCTTGTTCTCTTTGAACCATTGGCGGTCCTGACGCTGTCCAAGTTCGGTCAGGAAGTCATAGAGGCGGGGTATGTAACCGTTGTCTGTCATACGATGTCCTCCCATCTGACATCCTCCACCTGCTGCTCGACAGTGGTGGTGGTGCGGGATGTGTTTCTGCCGTCGTCGGATATGGTCGTCGTCTCGGAGTCTATCTCCTTGAATTTGACATACTCGCCGACCTCGGGGTCAATCTTTTTGCGCCGGGGAACCGGGGCTGTCCATCCCCCCTTGCGGGAGGCTTGTTTGCGGCTGTCGGCATGTCGACGGGCCTCTTCAGGGTCGATTCCGGCGGCGCGGCTGAACGCGTCATTCATCTCGCGGGCCTGGCGACGGGCCGCGCTAACGGCTTTCCAGACTTTCCAGGCCGGACGGACGAATATATAGAAAATTATTATGCAACAGATTATGGCGAACCACATAAGGAGAGGATCTTGTTAAAGGGTCAAGCCGCCCGGCCGATACGGGTGAGGGCGAAGGCGGACAAAAGGAAGTAGAGGATGATGGTGTAGGCGAACCCTTCGACACCGAAGATGGCCACAAACGCCACGGCGGCCACAATAAGGATGTAGCGGAGCAGGTTGTCGCCGATGCGGAAGTTCTTGAGTTTTAGCGAGAACATGCGCATGTCTGAGACCATCAGCAGGGCCACGATGATGATTACCGCGCTGACGATGAGGTTACCCCAATAGACATGGGCGTGCATCCACTCACCGGCGTGTGACTGCATCCAGGCTGTCGCGCCAATCCAGAAGATGGCGTTGGCGGGAATCGGCAGCCCCTTGAACTCGGTGGCCTGGGAATCGTCGAGGTTGAACTTTGCCAATCGCAAGGCTCCCATCGCGGGGATGAACAGCGCCACGAAGGGTATCCACCATGAGCCGGTCCATACGCTCAGTATATTGTAGAGCAGCATGGAGGGGGCCACGCCGAAGCTCACCAGGTCGGCCAGGGAGTCGAGCTCCTTGCCCAGAGGGGAGGGGGCGTGGAGCCATCGCGCGGCTGCGCCGTCGAAGAAATCGAATACGGCTGCCATCCCGACCAGAATCCATGCGAGCTGACGCCCGTTGAGCCCTCCGAGGGCCTGGATGTCGCTGTCAAACGAGAAGGCGCATATACACGCCAGACACCCCGACACGAGGTTGCAGAGGGTCAGCGTATTGGGGACGGAAGTTATAATCTTTCTCAAAAACATTCTGGGAAATCTCTTATGGATTGAGACGGCCTACCTCGGTGATGCCTCCGATGGTCTTGTCGCCGAGCTTGACCTCGATGGTCGTGGAGGTTGGCAGGTAAAGGTCTACCCTGGAGCCGAATTTGATGAAGCCCATATGGTCTTCGATGGAGGCCTCGTCGCCGGGACGGGCGTAGGTCACGATACGCCGGGCCATCGCGCCTGCCACCTGTCGCATCAACACGAGCTGCCCGTCTTTTGTTCGTATCACGACGGTCGACCGCTCATTCTCGGTGCTTGACTTCGGGAGGTATGCGGCCATGAAGCGACCCGGATGATGTTTGTAGTAGACCACCTCGCCGTCGACCGGGAACCAGTTGGCGTGGACATTCATCGGCGACATGAACACCGACAGCTGTATGCAGTTGCATTTGAGGTATTCCGGCTCGTAGACCTCCTCCAGGGCGACAACTTTCCCGTCGGCCGAGGCCACTACCACATTCTCGGTGTTGCCGAGGAAGTTGCGGTGGGGAGAGCGGAAGAAGTTGACCACCAGCAGATAGAAAATCGTGGAGGCCACCAGCATCGTTATCGGAATCCAGATATAGTCGATGAGCCATATCCACAAGGGCGCATTCACCAGCAGCAGGACTGCCAGGAGTATGATAAGTATGTTTGTGCCTTCGCGGTGGATCTTGACTCTCATCTACAGGTGGGTGTTCAGGGTAGGGGGGTGTTTTATATCTCTGTTTATGTATTGCCGAACCGCCCGGAAATATCTCCTGGCGCGGATTCAGTCTACAAAGTTAGCTGTTTTTTTCGCAAGTACAAAAAAAAATTACTCGTCGTCGCGACGAATAATCTTCTTACCTTAAATCTAATACCATGAAAAACTGATGCAAAGGTAGAGGGTTTTATGTTATTAAACATATTTTGGGGTGAAAATTCGACGTGTGTTTAACGTTGTTTTGCAGAGTCGCCATTAGGTCATCATAATATTTGCAAACGTTAACAGTTGAGGCGGCTGCTGCCCCTTTTACGCGCGCGAGCTAAAGCGCGCAGGCAAACATTAGATGTTACGGTCGGATTGCGGAAAATTTCGTAACTTTGCATCCGATATGGGAAGATTGCTCGCTATTGATTTCGGAAAGGCACGGACCGGCATCGCTGTCAGCGACCCGCTGAAAATCGTGGCCAACGGGCTTACGACGGTCGACACCCCCAAGCTCGAGGAGTTTCTGCGCGGATATTTCACCCGCGAGACGGTCGACGCGGTGGTGGTCGGGCTGCCAAGGAACCTTGACGGCGCTCCTTCCGACTCGCAGCGTTACCTGCTGCCCGCCCTCGGCAGGCTCCGCAAGGCGTTTCCCGAGATGAACTTCGTGATGTATGACGAGCGGTTCACCTCCGTGATCGCCCACCGCGCTATGCTTGAGTCGGGGATGAAAAGGTCTGACCGCCGCAAGAAGGGGACGGCCGACGTGATGGCTGCCTGCATCATACTCAACGACTATATCGAGAGCCAGCGATTCCTGTAAGACATAATCCGTAAAAATCTACACGCATATAATGAAATTACCCGTTTATCTTTACGGTCATCCGGTGTTGAGGAATGTCTCCGAGCCGGTGGGGGAGGATTATCCCGACCTGAAAAAACTTGTGGCCGACATGTTCGAGACCATGTATGCCTCGGAGGGGGTAGGCCTGGCCGCTCCCCAGATTGGCCGCAATATCGACATGGTGGTCATCGACGCGGATCCCGTCAGCGAGACCTTCCCTGAATGCAAGGGGCGCAAGATGGTCATCATCAATCCCGAGCTTGAGATTCTCGACGGCGAGAAAATCAGCCGTTCCGAGGGATGTCTCAGCCTCCCTGGCCTGAGCGAGGATGTCAAGCGCGTCGAGCATATCCGCCTGAAATGGGTCGACGAGGATTTCCAGCCCCACGAGGAGGAAATCTCCGGCTTCCTGGCCCGCATCGTGCAGCATGAGATAGACCATCTCGACGGCAACCTCTACATCGACCACATCTCCCCGCTGCGCAAGCAGTTCATCCGGGGCAAACTCCACAATATCATCGAGGGGAAGACCCGCTGCGACTATCCGGCGAAGTACGCTCCCCGCAAACGCAAGTAAACCATGGCAGCACCCAATCCCGACGACAAGAAGATTATCTTCTCGATGGTAGGCGTTTCCAAGACCTACCCTCCCCAGAAACAGGTACTCAAAAACATATATCTCTCCTTTTTCTATGGTGCCAAAATCGGCATCATTGGTCTGAACGGCTCAGGTAAGTCTTCGTTGCTCAAGATTATCGCCGGCATCGACAAGGATTACCAGGGAGAGGTGGTGTTCTCTCCCGGCTACTCCGTGGGCTACCTTGAGCAGGAACCCCATCTCGACCCTGAGAAAACAGTCATCGAGGTTGTGCGCGAAGGTGTGCAGCCGGTGATGGACCTCCTGCGCGAGTTCGACGAGGTGAACGCAGCCTTTGCCGACCCCGACGTGCTTGAAGATCCCGACAAGATGGACAAGCTCATCCAGCGTCAGGGTGAGCTGCAGGACGCGCTCGACGCCTGCGACGCCTGGAACATCGATTCCAAGCTCGAAAGGGCGATGGATGCCCTGCAGTGTCCCCCCGATGACCAGAAGGTGGATACCCTCTCGGGTGGTGAGCGCCGCCGTGTGGCCCTTTGCCGTCTGCTGCTTCAGCAGCCTGACGTGCTGCTGCTCGACGAGCCTACCAACCACCTCGACGCGGAGTCGATCGACTGGCTCGAACAGCACCTGCAGCAATATCCCGGAACTGTCATCGCCATCACCCACGACCGTTACTTCCTCGACCATGTGGCCGGATGGATTCTCGAGCTCGACCGTGGCGAGGGGATACCCTGGAAAGGAAACTATTCGTCATGGCTCGACCAGAAGACCAAGCGTATGGCTCAGGAGGAGAAGCAGGCGAGCAAACGCCGCAAGACCCTCGAAAGGGAGCTGGAATGGGTGCGTATGGCTCCGAAAGCCCGTCAGGCCAAGGGTAAGGCCCGTCTGTCGAGCTATGACCGCCTGCTCAACCAGGACCAGAAGGAACGCGAGGAGAAGCTGGAGATTTTCATCCCCAACGGCCCGCGCCTCGGCAACAAGGTAATCGAGGCCAAGGGGCTGGAGAAATCTTTCGGCAAGAAGCTTCTCTTCAAGGATCTGGAGTTTGCCCTTCCCCCCAACGGCATCGTCGGCGTCATCGGCCCCAACGGTGCGGGAAAGACTACCCTCTTCCGCCTGATAATGGATCAGGAGAAGCCCGACGCGGGATCGTTCGAAGTAGGGGAGACCGTCAAGGTCGCCTATGTCGACCAGCGTCACCACGACCTTGTCCCCGAACATACCGTCTATCAGGTGATTTCGCAGGGTGTTGAGAGCTTCCGTATGGGAGGCCGCGATGTCAATGCCCGCGCATACCTGTCGAAGTTCAACTTCGCCGGTGCAGACCAGGAGAAGAAAATCGGCGTGCTGTCGGGTGGTGAGCGTAACCGCCTCCATCTGGCGATGGCTCTCAAAGAGGAGGGTAACGTGCTGCTTCTCGACGAGCCTACCAACGATATCGACGTGAACACTCTCCGTGCCCTTGAGGAGGGTCTGGAGAATTTCGCCGGATGCGCCGTGGTTGTCAGCCACGACCGTTGGTTCCTCGACCGTATCTGCACCCATATCCTCTCTTTCGAGGGTGACGGCAAGGTTGTCTTCTATCAGGGTTCTTACTCCGACTACGAGGAATACAAGAAAGCCCAGAACGGCGGCAAGGAACTGCCCCGTCGCCGCTACCGCAAGCTGATGAACGATTAATCCCACTCCAGACAATGAATATCGCTATCGTTGGCGCCAGTGGCGCCGTGGGTCAGGAGCTTCTCAAGGTGCTTGACCAGCGTGAATTCCCCATAGATGAGCTGCGCCTGTTCGGCTCCTCCCGTTCGGCGGGAAGCAAGGTGGTTTTCCGGGGAAAGGAAATCACCATACAGGAACTCACCCATGACCCGGAGCTTTTCCGTGGCATAGACTATGTGTTCACCTCTGCCGGGGCAGGCACCTCGCGCGAATACGCCGAGACCATCACCGCCCTCGGGGCAACGATGATTGACAATTCGAGCGCGTTCCGTATGGATGCCGATGTGCCTCTGGTCGTGCCGGAGGTCAACGGCGCGGATGCCCTCGACGCCCCCCGTCGCATCATCGGCAACCCCAACTGCACCACCATACAGATGGTCGTCGCCCTCGCGCCCATCAATCGTCTGGCCAAAATCCGCCGTATCCGTGTCGCCACCTACCAGGCGGCTTCCGGGGCGGGCGCGTCGGCCATGGATGAGCTTGTCAACCAGTATGCCGACCTCGTTGCAGGCCGTCAGCCCAAGGTGGAGAAGTTCGTGGCCCAGCTCGCCTACAATGTCATCCCCCATATCGACGTGTTCACCGACAACGGCTACACCAAGGAGGAGATGAAGATGGTCAACGAGACCCGCAAGATAATGCACGACCCGGAAATCAAGGTCAGCGCGACCTGTGTGCGTGTCCCCGTGATGCGCGCCCACTCCGAGGCCATATGGGTGGAGACTGAGAAGCCGCTGACCGTCGAGGAGGCCCGCGAGGCGTTCGCCGCCGCGCCCGGTGTGGTTGTCATGGACAATCCCGCCGAGAAGGTCTATCCGATGCCTCTCGGGCTGGCAGGCTGTGACCCTGTGTATGTGGGACGTATCCGTCAGGACCTGGCCGGAGACAACTCTCTGGCGTTCTGGACGGTCAGCGACCAGATTCGTAAGGGAGCCGCGCTGAATGCCGTGCAGATTGCCGAATACCTTGTCGCACATAAGTAACTGTTCAACATAATTTCGATCGGTTACTTAAAAAATAACCATAAGTTTGCTCACCCTGCTCATAGACCACCATACCGCGCCGCTGGTGACCAACCCTGTCACGATATTCCTGATAGTGCTGGTCATCATCCTCCTTGCGCCGGTGGCGTTGAGCAGGCTGAAGATTCCCCACATAATCGGGATGATTGTCGCCGGGGTGGCTGTCGGGCCTTTCGGCCTTAACATCCTCGACCGCGACAGCTCCTTCAACATCTTCGGGCAGGTGGGGCTGCTTTACCTCATGTTCCTCGCGGGACTTGAGATAGACATGTTCCACCTGCGCCTCAATCTAAGGCGCGGGGCTGTCTTCGGTGCGCTCACATTCCTGATACCTATGGTGATGGGTGTGGCCGCGAGTGTGTATGTCCTCCATACTCCATGGCTGACAGCTTTCCTGTTGGCCTCGATGTATGCCTCCCATACCCTGATTGCCTATCCTGTGGCGGCCAGACTCGGCATCACCAAATCCCCGGCGGTGCTGATTTCCGTGGTGGCCACGATTGTCTGCGTCATCGGTGCGCTGCTTGTGCTTGCCGCAGCCGTCAATATCGAGCAGACCGGGGAGTTCAGTCCGCTCGGACTCCTCTGGCTCGTGGGGAAATCAGGGATGTATTGCGCCGGTGTGCTGTATGCCTATCCCCGCCTGACCAGATGGTTTTTCAAGAACTACTCGGAGAAGGTCACCCAGTATGTATATGTGCTGGCGATGGTCTTCCTGTCGGCATGGCTGTCGGGAGTCGTGGGGCTTGAACCTGTTTTGGGGGCGTTCTTCGCCGGACTTGTCCTCAACCGTTACGTCCCGTCAAGTTCCCCGCTGATGAACTCGATAGAGTTTGTCGGCAACGCGCTCTTCATCCCTTACTTCCTCATTGGGGTCGGGATGATGATCAATGTCGGGGTGATTGTCAAGGGCAACACCCTATGGGTGGCCACGGTTATGCTTGCCGTGGCCCTCGCCAGCAAATGGCTGGCGGCATACATAGCCCAGAAAAGCTACCGGATGGACTCCGCCGACCGTGGTGTGATGTTCGGCCTTACCACCGCCCATACCGCCGTGGCCCTGGCTGTGGTGACCATCGGATACAATATGGTGTTGCCCGACGGATCGAGGATGATGGATGAGACGATACTCAACGGTACGGTGTTGGTGATACTTGTCACCTGCGCTATCGCCCCCATAGTGACCTCACGCGCCGCCACACGCCTGAAACTCAGAATGCTTGGCGCCCCGGAAGCCGCCCACGGCAATTCGGCACCGGCGGTCGGCAACATACTCGTCCCGGTGGCCAATCCCATCACCGCCGCTTCGCTGGCTGAGCTGGCGTTGCTGATGCGCCGCCGCAAGGAGGGGCCGCGGGCCGATCGTTTCTTCGCCCTGCATGTGCGCAACGACAATTCCCGCGCGTCGAAAGAGATGGGTGCCAATTCCCTCGCGCTCGCCCAGGGGGCGGCCTCGGGGGTGGATGTCGCCATGGAGGCCATAGAGAGGTATGACCTCAACACTGTCACCGGCATCCTCAACACAATCAATGAGCGTGACATCACCGCCATTGTGATGGGTATGCACCGCAAGGCTAATGTGATAGACACATTCCTCGGTTCGAAAGTGGAGCAACTGGTGAAGGGGACACGTCAGATGGTGGTGCTGTCGAGATGCTACATCCCCGTCAACACCGTTACCCGTATCGTGGTGTTCGTCCCCCAGAAGGCTGAGTATGAGACCGGTTTCCGCCAGTGGGTGGAGGCGCTGAGTTCTCTGGCCCATGAGGTGGGTTGCCGCCTTATATTCTGCGCCAACTCCCAGGGACGTTCCCTTATCGCGGGTGTGATAGGGCATACCGGACTGGGCATACGCCATGAATACCGTCCGGCCGACGGCATAGATGACTTCATGCTCCTGGCAAACAAGGTGCTTGACGATGACCTGCTGGTGGTCATCGGTTCGCGCCGCGACTCGGTCAGCTACACGCCGGAGATGACCGACATCGCGCTTTTCCTGCAACGCTACTTCGACCGCAACAATTTGTTGCTGATTTATCCGGCACAGTTCGGGGAGTCAGACCTCAATCCCGACGATACCGTGACCACATTCGCCGATCCTCTCGGCAACGGGCCGACCCCGAGTCCGTCGATTCTCCGCGCATTACGCGCCCGGTTGCAGCGTTTACGTCACCGCAACCATCCCCACAGATAACTGACATTTTACGAGTTTCCCTGCCGGTAACTGTCACTCCTTGCCGCCAAGGGGATTGAATCCCATACGCCTTTCGATATACCGGGCCAACACATCGACCATACCCTCCATCGGCAACAGCGACGAGTCGAGGCAGAGGTCGTATGACGACGCCATACCCCAACGCTTGTCGGTATAGAAATTGTAATAGTTGGCCCTGAGCTTGTTGGTTTTCTCGGCCAGGGATTTGGCATCCTGCTCCTTGAGCTTGTCGCGACGGCGGAGGATTCGTTTCACGCATTCCTCCATCGGGGCGTGGATGAAAAGGTTGACGGTAGGGATGCCGGAATCACGCAGCACATAGTCGGCGGAACGCCCCACAATCACGCATGGCCCACGGTCGGCGATTTCCTTGATGACATCCGACATATCGCGGTAGATAGACTCGTCAGAGATGGAGGAAGGGGTATACCATGGCATTGAGCTGATGCCCATGTTGAACGAGAACCCGCCACCGGTGAAAGTGGGGAATTTCTCATCCGACCGCTCGAAGAATCCTGCGTCCACACCGGCGTGTCTGGCCGCTTCCAGCAGCAGTTCCTTGTCGTAATATCCGATTCCGAACGCGTCGGCGATATGGCGGGCAAATTCCCGGCCACCGCTGCCAAACTGGCGTCCGACGGTTATCACATATTTACGGTCTTGGTTTTTCTCTTTTGAGTTTGTCATGGCGTGAGGTGGATTTTGAGAATGCGGGTATGGGGATATGGGCTTATGCCCCGACTTCGTGACGCAACGGATAGGTGTTGCGGAGCCGTTCGAAGTCGGCGGGGGAGGATTTGAGGGGCAGGCTGTCGGCCAGCGGGTCATAGCTGTCGACAATCGCCTGGGCAGTCACTGAGCGGGGCGCGGTCATAGCCACCCCGGGATTGATACGCCTGTCGGAACCGAAATGTTCGAGGACGGCATTGAAAGAGACGGCTGTGGCGCGTTTTTTACCCTCGATGGAGTAACCGGCGATATGGGGGGTGGAGATTTCGGCGAGCTTGAGCAGTTCGGTGGAGATGGCCGGTTCCCCTTCCCAGCAATCCATCGCGAGATGGGCGATTGCCCCTTTGCGTACAGCCTCAAGGAGGGCACGGTTGTCGGCCACGGGGCCACGCGCACTGTTGATGACCAGTGCCTTGGGCGCGATGTCAATGAAGTCGCGGTCGATGAGATGGACTGTCGGATACTCCCCACCACGGGAGAGGGGGGTGTGGACGGTGACCACATCGGCTTTGCGGCCTATTTCCGACATGGAGACAAATTCAATGTCACCGGCAGTAAACGGCTCTTCTGGGTTCCAGCCGCCGTCTTTCTCCCGGCGGGGAGGGTCGCATGCGATGACATCCATGCCGAGGTTCAAGGCCCAGGAGGCGATGAGTGACCCGACATGGCCGAGGCCTACAATTCCCAGCCGCATGCCGGGTTGTCCCAGTCCAAGGGAGAAAATCGAGGAGAGGACATATTGGGCTACAGCCGGCGCGTTGCATCCGGGGGCGGAGACGGTCTTGATGCCGTGTGAGTCGAGCCAGGGGAAATCCAGGTGGTCTGTCCCGATGGTCGCGGTGGCGATCATCCCCACGCGGGAGCCTTCCAAAAGAGGAGCGCCGCATTTGGTGCGTGTCCTGACAATCAGGGCATCGGCGTCTTTCACCGCGTCGGCGGTTATCTCGTCAGGGGTGAGCCTGACCATTTCTGCGATTCCCTCGAAGGGATTTCCCTCGAAGGGAATGAACTTGTCGATTACGATTTTTTTCATAGCATTTGTATTATGATGTCAGGCCGCCCACACAAGCCCCCACACATAGAAGCCGATATATGCCCCGACAATCAGCAATATCGGAATATAGCTGCGCCGGTTGCGGCGATAAGTGAAGAAATGGGCAATCTGGTAGGCGGTAAGGCAATTAAGTAACGGAATATAGAACGCGAAATTGTTGAAATTGAAAATAGAGAACAGTCCCGTGGCGAAAAACAGCAGAGTAAGAAAGCCGTTGAACGCCCTGACACGGGAGTTGTAACTCAGAATCTTCAGGAGGTTGGCGATGGTGAACCCGACACCGAGAATCAGGGTGAAGCCGGTGACAACCAACGCGGTAACCACTTCGGGATTGCTGAACATCGACCAGGCTACCATCAGTTGCGGCCAATGCAGTTCGGCGGGATTGACCAGACCGAAGCCGAATAGAATCCAGGGAGGCGTAATCACCCCCATTCCCGCAGCCAGGAATGTACGCAGGTCAAAAATCCTCATTTGGATACACCCGAGCAACATCACCGGAATATAGAGAAGATATGACAGGTCTGTGAATCCTGCAAGGGCTATCAGGAAGAATATCAGGAATATGCGTCGCTGACAGGATGTATCGGACCATGAGCTGAACAGCAGCACCACGCATATCATCATCATCACCCCCATCAGGTCGCCGCCGTAAAAACGGTCCATCACAGATGGCAAGGCGGTCTGCATTATGAAAAACAGAGCCGCCACCAGTGATGTCAAACTTCGGAAGACGTTGAACGCCCTGTTGACATAGATAATCAGTACACCGGTTGAGATGGTGCAGGCGATAGAGGTGATGAGTGACGAGAAGGGTGTACCGGTCCATTCCCTCGCCGGAGTAAGTCCGATGCCGAGCGGTCCCCCCAAGGGCACAACATCCCCTTTGACATAGGCCACCCATGCCAGCACACAAGCCACCCCGAGCATCACCATTGCGCATGCCCGGGTGTGGAGGAAGGCGGAGAGGTCACGTTCTGACAGCATAGGCGGGGGGAGGGAAGATGGCGGTCAAAGACGCAATCAGATAAATTCGTTGCCGATGTCGCGGCGGAAGGTCTTTCCGTCAAAGTCAACCTTGTCCACGATGGCGTAGCTGCGCGACAGGGCTTCCCGGAGGTCTTTGCCGTAGCTGCTGACAGCTATCACGCGGCCACCGGCGGTCACGGTCTCGCCCGACTGCGGGTCGATGGCTGTGCCGGCATGGAAGAGTATGGTGTCGGGATTCCCGTCAGCCGCGTCGAGTCCGCTCATCACTTTCCCCTTGGGATATGAGCCGGGATAACCGCCGGAGACAATCATCACCGTGGCGGCAGCGCGGGGATCATGGTCGAGGGGGAGGTCGCCGAGGTCACCCTTGGCTGCTGCCGCGAGGAGTGGCACGAGGTCTGAAGCCACGCGCAGCATCACTGCCTCGGTCTCGGGGTCACCCATACGGACATTGTATTCGATTACCATCGGTTCGCCACCGACATTGATGAGTCCCAGGAAGATGAAACCCTTATAGTCGATAGAGCGTTTGCGCAGTCCCTCTATTGTGGGCTTGATGATGCGATGCTCCACCTTCTCCATAAACTTCTCGTCGGCGAAAGCCACGGGGGAGACAGCCCCCATGCCGCCGGTATTGGGGCCTTTGTCCCCTTCGAGGATACGCTTGTAGTCCTTGGCTACGGGAAGCACACGGTAACCGCCGTTGCCGTCGGTAAGGACAAACACCGAGCATTCGATGCCGCTCAAGAACTCCTCGACGACGACTGTGGCGGAGGATGCGCCGAACATTCCGCCGAGCATCTCGGCGAGTTCCTTCTGGGCTTCCTCAAGGCTGTCGAGAATCAACACACCCTTTCCTGCGGCGAGACCGTCGGCCTTCAGCACATAGGGGGGATTGAGGGTGGCCAGGAACTGTTTCCCCTCCTCAAGGGTCTCGGCGGTGAAGCTGCGGTAACGTGCTGTCGGGATGCCTTCAGCCTCCATGAACTGTTTGGCGAAATCCTTGCTCCCTTCGAGACGTGCGCCCTCATTCGAGGGGCCGACCACAAGCACTTCCGGTGCTTCCTTGGCGAGGAAGTCGGTGATTCCGGCCACAAGCGGGTCTTCGTTGCCGACAACCACCATGTCGATTGAGTTGGCCTTGACAGCCTCCAGCACGGCCTGCAGGTCGGTGGGCTTCAGCGCGAGGTTGCGCCCGTAACGGGCTGTGCCGCCATTTCCGGGAGCGATTATGAGGTTGGAGCAATCGGGGCTCTGACTGATTTTCCAGGCCAGGGCCGATTCACGGCCTCCTGAGCCGAGCAGGAGAATGTTCATAGGTGGGGGATATATGAGTTGTAGATTAGACTTTATTCCTCTTTGTTCTTGCGCGGGCGCATCACGGGGAGGGTGGGTTGTTTGCCGGTGATTGATTTCAGTGCGTCCGGATTGCGGCGGAGGGCCAGCGGGTTCTCCGACGGGCGCGGACGCTCGGCGAACGGTTTGCGCTCCTTGTCGAAACCGCGTTTCTCACCTCTGTCGAAACTGCGTCCTTTGCGGTCGAAATCCTCACGGTCGCCACCGAACCGTTTTCCTCCCGGGCGGTAGCGCTCCTCCAGTTTGTTGCGTGGTTCCTTGGCGCGGTTCTCGCGGCGTTCGGCCCGCTTCTCGCGGAATGGACGTTCCTCGCCGGGCTTGCGACGGTCATCGGGCCTGCGTCGGCGGTCGTCGTCATTGTGGCGGAACTCCTTGCGCAGTCCCTCGCGCTCCTTCTTGAAATCCTTGCGTTTGCGGTCTTTGAGGGAGCCTACACGCTGTTCCCTTTTCTCTTCGATTTCACGAAGATGGCCACCCTGGCTGCGGAAGTGCTTGTAGTCCCCTTCGAAGATGATGTATTCGCGCAGCTGGCATTCGAGGGCACCGTTGAGAATCGGCATTTTTGTCGAGGCGGCGAGGCCGATACGATGGAAATACTCCTCGCGGTAGCCGATTATCCAGGCGTGGTAGCCCTTGAAGACATTCTTGAGCTTGCTGCCGATAAGTTCGTAGAGCCCCTCCATGTCGTCGGCTGAGATGCGCTCGCCGTAGGGGGGATTGGTTACCAGCACACCATTCTCGGGCGCTTCGGTCCAGGCCGACAGCGGCTTTGTCTCAAGCTCGATCATACGGCCCACACCCGCGCTCTTGATGTTCCTGTTGGCGATTTCCACAGCCTTGGGGGAGATGTCTGCGCCGTATATCTTGAAGTTGAATTCCTTTTCGTTGGAGTCGTCGTTATAGAGCCGGTCGAAAAGCTCCGCGTCGAAGTCGCGCCAGTTCTCGAACGAGAAGTGCTTGCGGTAGACACCCGGGTTTATGTTGGCGGCGATGAGGGCGGCCTCGATAAGGAATGTTCCCGAACCGCACATCGGGTCGACCAGCGGACAGTCGCCGCGCCATCCGCTCTTCAATATTATACCTGCGGCGAGAACCTCGTTGATGGGGGCC
>URLF01000025.1 GCA_900548705.1 uncultured Porphyromonadaceae bacterium
CCCGGCGATAGACGAGGCTGTCGGAGAAACCGACGCAGCCAAACTCCGCGAAGACCTTGAGCTTATCGAGGGGGTATATCCGGAGTTTGACGTCGATGCCTATCTGCGCGGCGAAGTCGCGCCCGTGTTCTTCGGGTCAGCGCTCAACACTTTCGGCGTCAAGGAGTTGCTCGACTGCTTTGTGAAGATTGCTCCCGCTCCCCGTCCCACCCAGGCCGAGGAACGAGTCATCGAGCCGCAGGAGGAGACATTCTCAGGCTTTGTGTTCAAGATTCATGCCAATATGGATCCCAACCACCGTTCCTGTATCGCGTTTGTTAAGGTATGCTCCGGCAAATTCGAGCGCAACGCCAATTACAAGCATGTCCGTTCGGGCAAGATGATGCGTTTTGCCGCTCCGACCGCCTTCATGGCCCAGAAAAAGAGTGTGGTTGACGAGGCTTATCCGGGCGACATCGTGGGTATTCCCGACACAGGCAACTTCAAGATCGGCGACACCCTGACCTCGGGGGAAAATCTTCATTTCAAGGGGCTTCCGAGCTTCTCGCCAGAGATGTTCAAGTATATCGAGAACACCGACCCGATGAAGTCGAAGCAGCTTGAGAAGGGTATCCAGCAGCTGATGGATGAAGGTGTGGCCCAGTTGTTTGTCAACCAGTTCAACGGCCGCAAGATTATCGGCACAGTAGGTCAGCTCCAGTTCGAGGTGATACAGTATCGCCTGCTCCATGAGTATGGGGCCCAGTGTCGATGGGAACCTATCAGCCTTTACAAGGCTTGCTGGGTGGAGAGCGACGACAAGGCTGCGCTGGATGCCTTCAAGAAACGCAAACATCAGTTCATGGCACTCGACCGTGAAGGACGCGATGTGTTCCTTGCCGACTCCAATTACGTCCTCCAGATGGCCCAGGCTGATTTTCCCGCCATACGTTTCCATTTCTCCTCGGAATTCTGAGCGGCCTGAATGCTGTAGGATGCTGTGAATGCTTGTGCGCGACTTTCCTGAGTCTTTTCAAAATCTTTTTGGTAAAAAGGGTTCCGAAAAATTTGGGGACGCGTGGAGATTTGATTAAATTTGTGGCAGAGAAGAAAATTTTCAAGGCAAACTGGATATGTTGTTTCACAGCACCAACGGCAAGACCAGGGGAGTGACATTCCCGACAGCCATAGTCAACGGACTGGCTGAAGACGGCGGTCTGTTCATGCCGGCAGGTATGCCGCCGTTGCCGTCTGCTTTTTTCCGGAATATTCCTGAGATGTCGCTCCAGGAGATAGGCTATGTGGTATGCAACACCCTTCTTGGCGATTTGCTCTCATCTGGGGAGATAAAATCGATTGTCGATGACTCGCTCGATTTTCCAGTGCCCCTGAGGGAGATGAGGTCTTCCAAGGGGATTTATGTGCTGGAATTGTTTCATGGTCCTACATTGTCGTTCAAAGATGCCGGAGCGAGATTCATGTCGCGGTTGTTGCCCGCGCTGTTTCCCGATGTCCATGGCCGCACGGTATTGCTTGCCACTTCAGGCGACAGCGGAGGAGCGCTGGCCGACAGTTTCAAGGACTCTCCGGACACGAGAGTGATAGTGCTGTTTCCGCGCGGCGAGCTTTCCCGACAGCAGATCGCGATGTTCTGTAATCGCCCGAATGTCACGGCTGTTGAGGTCGGCGGAACGTTTGACGACTGTCAGGCTCTTGTGAAGCAGGCTTTGCTCGACAAGGAACTGAATACCGCGCAACCTCTGACTTCCGGCAATTCCATAAACCTTGCCCGTCAATTCCCCTCGATTATATATTATTTCCACGCTTACGCCCGCGCCAAGGAGATAGCTCCCGATTCGGGGAAGGTGGTCATGAGCGTCCCATGCGGGAACCTCGGTAATCTTGCCGCGGCCCTGATGGCGAAAAAGATGGGATTGCCGGTGGATAGGTTCATCGGAGCCAACAATGCCAACGACACATTTGTTGAATATTTGCAGACTGGAGGTCTGCGGCCGCGCAGGGCGTTGATGACCCTCGCGAGGGCTATGGATGTCGGCAATCCGTCGAATCTGGCCCGTATAATCGACCTGTATGGTGGCGACCTTGACAGTCTGCGTCGGGATGTGGTGGGAGTCGCTTTCACTGACCGCGACATAATACAGACGATGAGGGAGGTCTACCAGTCCGAGGGATATGTATTCGGGCCGCAGACGGCCACTGCCTACCGCGCATTGCAGGGCAATCTCACATCAGACGAGGTGGGTGTTGCCATGGCGACGGGTCATCCGGCCAAGTTCCCCCAGGCGGTGATGGAGGCCATCGGCCATACCTCCACTCCTCCTCCCCAGCTTGACGGGCTTAATCTGTTGAGTCCGCCGGCTGTGAAGATTCCGCCGACGAAAAGCGCGCTTGCGCGTGTAATCCTCAGATAATCTCTATTCAATACAGATAACAACCATAAACTTAACAACGACATGGCAAACAAGAGAGACCTCAAGAAAGAAATCAAATATGTATGCGGCGACCTGGCCGCGGAATGCCTCCTGGCAAAGAACTACGTAAAGGGTGTGGACGCCAAGGCGATGAAGGAAATCATCACCAAAATCGCCGACCTGCAGATTTCCGCCCTCAACAATGTCACATTCGTCTTCGACAAGCTTCCCAAGGATTTCGAGTCGGGAGCCGCTTACCGCAAGGCGCGTGCCGAATACTTCAAGAAGGCATTCTCCTCTCTGAGAGAGAAGTTCTATGACAAGGTGAACGCCTTGGTCAAGGAGATGAATGCCGCTTTGCCTCAGGAGGTCAAGGATAACAACAAGAAGGCTTGACCTGGCTGACTGCTGACTCGGCGTGTCGGGATGGCCTGTCTTACAGGATGGCCCCGACACGCTGCTGTCATCTGTAATGTCTGTATTTTTCTAACAGAGCTATCACGAGATTATGAATTTAGCCGCGAGGATATTGAAATGGGCCGGATGGAAAGTGGAGGTCACTGTCCCTGATTTCCCGAAGGCCATCATATGTGTAGCCCCCCACACCTCAAACTGGGATTTCATAATCGGCGAGCTGGCAATCAGGTCGGTTGGCCGCAAGGCGGGTTTCATGATGAAATCTTCCTGGTTCTTTTTCCCTCTGGGTTACCTATTCAAGGCTATCGGAGGTATTCCGGTGGTGAGGCAGAACAAGAAACAGTCTCTGGTGGAGGCTATGGTGGCACGGTTCAGGGAAGAGAATCGCCTGGTTGTGGCAATTACTCCCGAAGGAACGCGCAAGCCTACCTCCTCATGGCATACCGGATTCTTGCGCATCGCAGGCGAGGCGGATATCCCGGTCTGTCTTGCGGTCATTGATTTCAGGATGAAGAAGGCGATGATTAACGATGTGTTCGAGCCGTCGGGAAATCTTGACGCCGATATGAGGGCGATAAAAAAGTATTACCGGCCATTCACCGGACGTCACCCGGAAAATTTCATTTCGGAATGAGTAAGAAAGAATGTATTGGAGATATTAACGGGGATGTCGACACACTGCTCACCGTGGCAGTGATGGCTCTCGACATCGTTTCCGGTGATGTCGATGAGAACCTGCGTCGCATGGAGGTGATGGCTGATATGCTTCCTCAGGGGGTGGATGTGGCTGTGTTGCCGGAATTGTTCACCACCTCTTTTATGAAGGATACCGACCGGATGATGCTTGCCGCCGATGAGAATGACGGGATAGTGATGAGGAGGGTATCCCGGTTGGCGGCCCGCAAGAGCATGATGGTTGCGGGAAGTTTTCTCGCCCGGGAGACGGTATCTGTTGGAAATCCACGGTTCTTCAACCGTGGATTCATGGCTCTACCTGACGGAGAGAATCTCTTTTACGATAAGCACCATCTTTTTTGTCTGTCGCAGGAAGCGAAGCTGTTGGTTCACGGTCAGAAACGGCCCCCTTTGGTGAAATTCCGGGGATGGAATATATCGATGTTGATTTGCTATGAGCTCCGGTTTCCGGTCTGGGGACGGAATGTCGATATGCAGGCCGACATCGTTTTGGTGCCAGCAAACTGGCCTTGCAACCGGGGATACGCGTGGCGTCATCTGGTCATCGCGAGGGCCATCGAGAACCAGGTGGTGGTGGCTGGAGCTGACCGGTCAGGACGCGATGATTACGGTGAGTATGACGGTCTGGCTTTGATTGTGGATGAACTGGGACGGCAGATTGTACCTCAGCCTGAGACGGCACCCTCAGGATGCCCGACACCCGACAATTACGGGGAGGTCATCTCCACTCCCTATGGCCCGTTGCTTGTCGCCACCTTTTCCCTTGAGAAAGTGAAGAAATTGCGCAGTTGGTTGCCGACCCACCGCGACGCTGATTCTTTCAGCTTTTCAAAAAAATAAGATTAAGAAATCCGATCCAATCACTTATCACAAATGCATTTCAAATATTGTCCTGACTGCGGGAGGCTGTTGTCAAGCCGTGTCCTTGGCGATGAAGGTGCAGTCCCATGGTGTGACGGCTGCGACAAACCTTGGTTTGACGTTTTTCCGGTGGCGATTATATCACTGGTTCACAATGAGAGGGGAGAGGTGCTGTTATTACGGCAAAATTATATCTCCACGGAGTTTCGCAATCTTGTGTCGGGCTATATTACTCCGGGAGAGAACGCCGAGACCTGCGCCATCCGCGAGATATTTGAGGAGACGGGCCAGAAAGTGGAGCAACTTGAGCTGGTGTTGACAAGTTGGTTTGAGAGTAAGGAGATGATGATGATTGGCTTTTTTGCCAAGGTCAATTCCCGCGACCTGATTTTGTCATCCGAAGTGGATGGAGCAGCCTGGTATCATCCCGAAGAGATTCTTTCTTTGGTCTCCACCCGTCCCGGCTCGGCCTCCCGTCTCCTCTGCGAGAAATATCTCTCCCGTCTCCAAAAAGGTTCGCGCGAATATCAGGAATGATATCCGCGCGGTGAATGAGTGGACTAAGAGGATTTTATAGGTGGACGGTCAGGATTTGGCCGGTTCCTTTAAGGTGGATTACGGGCTGGCAAGCGGGGACAAGGAGGGTGTGGCCTTGGGGGAGGGGATAGGTAGAGCCGTCAGCTGTGGTGACGGTCAGATTGCCACCGATATTTATTAGGACTGTGAATGAGTCGATGGCGGAAAGGTCGATGTTTACCGCTTCGGCGATGTCGCGCACATCGGCTGTGAAATATTCGCAATCGACAAGCAACGCGGTCTCACCTTTGGCGGGGATTACGTTGGTCTTCTCTGTGACCACATCGTCGTAACGTACTGCCTCGACAGACTGGTCTACATGCAGTTCGCGCGGATTGCCTTGGGCATCGCGGCGGTCGTAGTCATATATCCGGTAGGTGATGTCGCTTGCCTCTTGGATTTCAACGATGAGGTTTCCGCGTCCGATGGCATGGACTCGGCCGGCCGGAAGGTAGAACAGGTCTCCTTTACGGACATCGGCTTTGGCAAGCGCGTCGACGATTGTATTGTCGGCTATCATCTCACGGAAGATTGTCTCATCCATTTTACGGTTGAAACCGGCGTAGAGGTAAGCTCCGGGCTGCGGAGCCACGGAATACCACATCTCGGTCTTCCCAAGTCCCTGATGTCGTTTTGCCGCAAGCCGGTCGTTGGGATGCACCTGGATTGACAGGTCGTCGTTTGAGTCTATGAATTTGATGAGAAGGGGGAATTTCCCCTGCCAGCGGGCATTCACCTTCTTTCCAAGAATTTCGTTGGGATAACGGGCGACAATAGAGTTGAGGGTCTCTCCTTTGAATGGACCGTCAAGTATGACGGACTTATGTCCCGGCATCGGGGACAGCTCCCATGACTCTCCGATATTGTCGCCTTGGGAGGGTATGCCTTTGAATTCGGCGATTCGTTCGCCGCCCCAGATCACCGGCTTGAAATAGGTCGTGAATTGTAAGACAGGAATCATATTCTGATGAAATCAGGATTAAGGTTCGGGAGCAAAGTTAGCAATTATGTGTGAGTGTAACAGATACTATTTTGGCTTTTTTGTGTATGTTTACGTCAAAATAGGTCTCTAAGGATGGAAATTCAAACCGCAAGCATAGGGTTTGATACCTGTGCCTGCGGTTTTATGTGTCGGAATGGATTCTGTTTATTTTGCGGCGGGAGTGTCTTTCACACCGAGCTTTGTCTTGACCAGGGGGGTGACGTCCACCACGTCGGAAGCGGTGTAGGCTGCTGTCCCGACGGGGAAAATCATGGTGTATCCCCCTTCAGCTCCTACAGCCTTGATGGCGTTGATGAGTTTTTCCTGAACGGGAGCCATGAGCTGCTGCTGCTTGCGGGCAAGCTCCTGCTGGGCGGTCTGGGCAAACTGCTCGGCCTTCTGGTTTAGCTCCTGGATTTCCTGGGCGCGACGGTCCTTGATAGTCTGGGGAGTGGTGGTGTCTGACATCACTTTCTGGAACTCCTCGTATTTGGCTTTGAACTCATCCTGGATTTTGGCGTATTCGCTCTCAAAAGTCTTGGATGCTTCGGTCATCTGGTTCTGGGCATCGACATATTCAGCCATGCCGGGGATGATTGACTCGGGGTCTACTACGCCGAACTTGGGAGACTGGGCCCATGCGCACATGGGGAGGGCCACTGCAAGGGCCAGAAGAATTTTCTTAATCATTTTTTAAGATGGTCTATTATCTGTTATTTGTTTGTTGTTTCTCAGTTGGAATAGCCGAGCTTGGCCAATACCTCGTTGCTGACATCGATGCGGGGGGAGGCATAGACTATGTTGGCCGATGAGGCGCGGTCGAAGATACACTGGTAACCTCGCTCTTCGGATAGCTTCTTGACGGCGTTGTATACATCGTCCTGAATCGGCTTCATCAGGGTCTGACGCTTCTTGTAAAGCTCACCCTCGGGGCCGAAATATTTGTAACGGAGATCTG
Organism: uncultured Porphyromonadaceae bacterium; assembly: GCA_900548705.1. GTDB lineage: Bacteria > Bacteroidota > Bacteroidia > Bacteroidales > Muribaculaceae > UBA7173. The sequence goes on from URLF01000025.1 coordinate 6,902, forward strand.
AGGCCTCTTTCTCCTTGGCCACGATTTCCTCCTCGCGTTTCTTGGTCTGGTCCTCGGTGAGGAAGACTTTGTCAGAGAGGTATTTCTTGTAGAGGGCATCAGCGTCGCGGCTGACAGCCTCGACCTCTTTCTGCCATCTCAAGGAGAGCTGGCGCAACTGCTCGTTGGCCATCTCGTATGAGGGCACCTGCTTGAGGATATACTCCATATCGACGAGTGCGAACTTCTGGGCGGAAGCTCCGAAGCATACGGCCACGACAACGGCGAGGGTCAGCAATATCTTTTTCATAAGGTAAATCGTTTTTAATTTGTCATTTACTATTAAGACAATCCGGCGGGGAAAAGGTTTAAGCATCCGTGGATGAGGGGTGTCAGGCGTGACACCCTTGTGTCATGCGGATGGCTTTAGAATTCCTGGCCGAGGATGAAGTGGAAGTGGCTGCCACCCTTCTGTCCGAATACGGTGTCGAAACCGTAAGCCCAGTCGATACCCATCATTCCGACCATCGGGAGGAATATACGCAGACCGGCACCGGCCGACCGCTTCAGGTTGAAGGGGGAGAAGTCTTTGACGGATGTCCAGGCGTTACCACCCTCGGCGAACACCAGACCGTAGATGGTGGTGGAGGGCTGGAGCATGAAGGGGAAGTGGAGCTCGACACCGAGACGGGTGTAGGCGTAGCCTTCGCGACCCCACGGGGTGAGCTGTCCGTTCTCATAACCACGGAGGGCTATGGTCTCGGTGGCGTAGGTGTAAGAGCCGCTCATACCGTCACCTCCGACATAGAACGTCTCGAAGGGTGAGCGCAACCATTTGTTGTAGCTTCCGAGGAGGCCGACATCGGCACGGGTCATCAGCACCAGGGTCCATTTGCCGTCGGGGTCGGTAAGCGGGGTGTATGTGCGGGACTTGAAGCGCAGCTTCCAGTATTCAATCCAGTGGTACAGCTCTTTCTTGGAAGCTGTGGTGTTCTCGTTGTAGAGCTTCTCCCAGTTCTTCTTTCCGAAGAGCGACGCGGGAGGTGTCAGCTGGAGGTTGAGCGAGAATGTGGAGCCTCGACGGGTGTAGAGCGGGTTGTCGATAGAATTGCGCGCGAGGGTAAGACCAAGCACGAGGGCGTTCGACGTGCCGTTGTTCATATAGTAGAGGTATTCCCAGTTCTTGAGGTAATACCAGTTGTAGCTCAGTTCGGTCGTGAATGTGAAGTAGTCGTCAGGCCAGTTGAGTCGTTTTCCGAATCCGACGGTCACACCGACCATCTGCAACACCTTGTTGGGGTCGTAGGCATTCTCGATTGAGTTCTGGTAATAGTCGTTGTAGTAGTTCGAGCCATAACCGTAGCCATATCCGTAACCTCCGTAAAGGTAGGGGTTCGACCAGTTTGAGTTGTAATATGAGGAGTTCACACCGGTCTGACGGCTGTAATAGGCCGACACCTGGAGGGAGTTGGGACGTTTGCCGCCAAACCACGGGTCGAGGAACGACACGGAGTACATCTGGTAATAGCGGGCATTTGTCTGGGCGCTGATGGTGAATGTCTGGCCTTCTCCCTGGGGGATGAGCCCCTTGTATGAACCGGGATTGAAGAGGTTCTTGATAGAGAAGTTGGTGAATTTCAGGGCCACCTTACCGATGATACCGGTCTGTCCCCATCCGAGCGACAGCTCGATCTGGTCGTTTGCCTTCGATTCGAGGTTGAACACCACATCTACAGTACCGTTCTCTTCGTTGGGCTGGATGTCGGGATTCATGTTCTCAGGGTTGAAATGGCCAGTCTGGGCGATTTCACGGAGAGAACGCATGACATCATTCTTAGAGAAGAGCTCGCCGGGCTTCACGCGGAGGTCACGGCGCACAACCTTCTCGTAGAGACGGTCATTACCGGTGATGACAACCTTGTTTACGCGGGCCTGCGGGCCTTCGAACATACGGAGCTCGAGGTCGATTGAGTCCCCGTTGATGTTTTTCTCTATGGGCACGAGCTGGTAGAAGAGGTAGCCCTTGTCCATATAAGCGTTGGAGACGGCATCGTCATCCATTGTCAGACGCTTGTTGAGAAGTTTCTGATTGTAGACATCGCCGGGTTTCATACCAAGCAGGTAATCAAGCTGGTCGGTGGTGTAGAGGGTGTTGCCGACCCATGATATGTCGCTGATGTAGTACCGCTTGCCCTCTTCAAGGTCGATGTAGACATCAACCTTGTTCTCGCCGTAGGGTACTACCGAGTCGCTGAGAATCTTGGCGTCGCGGTAACCCATCTCGTTGTATTTCTCGATGATGCGGTTGAGGTCATCGCGATAGTCGCTCTCGACAAATTTCTTCTGGCTGAAGATTTTCCAGATGTTCCCCCCTTCGTTGGTCTTCTTTATGACGCGCTTGAGCTTGCCGTCGGAAAGCACCTCGTTACCCTCGATGTAGATTTTGTGTACCTTCACCTTGGAGTGCTTGTCGACATCGATATGGACAATCATCTCATTCTTATGGCTGAGGTCTTCCTGAAGCCAAATCTTCACGGTAGCGTTGCCGAAACCCTTGTCAGCGAAATATTTCTCGGTGATCTGGGTGGCACGGTTGACGATGTTCTGGGTAATCTGGTTGCCCTTCATGAGCTGGAGACGCTTCTGAAGCTCCTCACGTTCGCTCTTTTTCATTCCGCCATACTGTACTTCCGAGATACGGGGCTGAGTGCGGAGATTGATGACAAGCCAGATTTTGTTGCCTGCGATTTTCTCGGCGAGAATCTGAGCCTGGGCGAAAAGCCCCTGGCGCATTAGTCGCTTTACCGCAGTGGTGATGTCATTTCCGGGAATCTCCACCTCGTCACCGACTTTGAGACCGGAGTATCCGATGACGATGTAATCCTCATAGTTGTCGGCTCCGGTGACTCTCAGACCGGCTATCTCATAGCGGGTGGGGAGTCCGGAATAGACGATGGGGGGATTATAGATAGTGTCAGTGCGTTCCTGGGCTGAAAGTCCGGGAACGACCATTGCGAGGAGGAGCAGGAAAAGCGTTAATGACCTGTATCTCATATATGATGGAATGTCGATGTCGGTTTATTCGTTGGTGTCTCCGGCGGCTATCTGTTCGCTTGTCTTGCCGAAGCGCCGTTCTCTTTTCTGGAAGTTGATTATCGCGTGGAGGAAATCCTCTTTCGAGAAATCGGGCCAGAATTTGTCTGTGACCTCGATTTCGGAATAGGCGATTTCCCAGAGCAGGAAGTTGCTGACCCGGAGGTCTCCGCCGGTGCGTATCAGCAGGTCGGGGTCTTGCTGGGGGAGAGAGGCGGTGGAGAGATGGCTTGAAAACAGCGTCTGGTCGATGGCTTCAGGAGTGATGTTGCCTGCGGCCACCTGTTCGGCCAGCTGCCGGGTGGCGCGGACGATGTCCCATCTGCCCGAATAGCTCAGGGCGAGGTTCAGGACAAGTCCAGTGCAGTGGGCAGTCGCGTCGAAACATCCCTGGAGTCTTCTGCGGGCATCCTCGGGCATCCTTTCGAAGTCGCCGATCATCCTCAGGCGCACATTGTTCTTGATCAGGTCTGGTGTCTCCCTTTCGATGGCAATCCCGATGAGGTGCATCAGGGCATCCACTTCGGCCTGGGGACGGTTCCAGTTCTCGGTCGAGAAGGCATAGAGTGTGAGACACCCCACTCCGATTTCGGATGCGATTTCGGTGATGCGGCGCACGGTGTTGACCCCTTCGACGTGGCCTTCCGAGCGGTCAAGTCCACGGCTTTTCGCCCATCGTCCGTTGCCATCCATTATGATGGCGACGTGGGTCGGTATTCTGTTTCGGTCTATGCTTTCAAGCAGATTTTCCATTGTCAAGTGTCAATCGACGTAGTGGCAGGTGGCACACCTTTCCCCGAACTCATACGTGATGGCGAAAGAGATGTTGGAGTACCAGTCTGTATTTCTCGCGAAGGAACTCTGAATCTGATGGAGGTCGCTCAGAGGACCGTCCATATGGTCGGAGAATACCTTCGTCATTGAAAATTCGAGGGCGAGGTTTAGGCGGGGCTTCGCTTTGTACTTGATGCCGAACGCCATCGGGATGTTGAATCCCGCGTTGGTCTGGCCCGAGCATACAGACACCGACAGTCCTACACCGGCGGCGAGGTATGGGGTCCAGCGGCGCAGGCGTTTGTAGGTCTCGCCTATGCCGTATGAAAAGAAATTGAACTCGATTCTTTCCTGCAATTCAATCACCGTGGCCTTGAAGTCATAGGTGGCAAAGCCGGGAAACACATCATCCATCCCTCTGGTGTCGCCGCTGATGGTCAACACATTGGCAAGTGTGCGGAGACTCCATCTGACATCGGGAAGATAGCGGAATGTGAGACCGCCGGAGACTCCGGGATGGGAGAAGATGCTTGATGAGGCGTCGCCGAGATAGCCCGACATGCCGATTTGTCCACCCATGTCGAATTTGTAGGTGGATTCCTGGGCGTGGATTCTGCCAGCTGTCGCGCAGCAGAGCAGTATTGTCAGGATCAATGTCAGACGTCTCATTTTTTCAGGTTTGTGTTGGAGAGTGGAGGATTATTGGAGAGGTTTCACTTTCAGATGATTGACAACGCCGCTCCAGTATGAGTCCTGGAGCTTGCCGGCGGTGTCGTAGCCACCGAAGAGGTAGAGGTAGGGACATTCCCATGACGTGATGGGAGCTACCGCCAAGGGAGTCACGGTGCTGGCATCAAGAGTCTTGTCGAACACAAGCAGCGAGGCCTGTGTGGCAAACGGGATGTATTCCGGGAGTTGCAGCAGGTCGGAGCCTTTCTGCCAGTTGACACCCATATCGCGGGAAACCCAGACTTCCTGTACTGGTTTCATTCCCATGCCGTTGAATGCTATCAGCACTTCGCGCTGTTTCACGCGCCAGCTGACTGTGTCGGTCTCGGCAATGGTGTATTTAGCCATCGCATACCCGGTGGCGGCGGGGAGCTTGTTGCTGATTTCGGCCCATTTCTTGCCGTCGAAGGCCCAGGTGTTGCCGATTATCGAACCGGTCGCGGTCTTTCCTCCTGCTATCACAATCTGGGGTGAAGCGGCCCATTTTGTGGCAAAGGTGGCGGCTTGGGAGTTACCGCTGACAGGGAATCCGGTGGGGATTGCCTGTCCGGCCTGAGACCACGCGGAAGAGGGGTAAGCGCCCAATGTCCTGGCACCGGCGTTCTCCTTCACGCCAAGGATGGCATTGCCGTAGGGAGCTGAAATGTTTTCCCAGTTTGTGTCGACGATACGGAACGTCTGCCCTCCGTCAGTGCTGAGATGGAGGTTGCCATAGCTGTCGGTGACATACAGGTCTCCGTTATCGGTGGCTGTGAAATTGTCGATGTTAAGATAATTGCCGAACTGGGTGGTGTTGACGTCGATGAAGCTGGGAGTGATGATGGAGGCTTCCCAGTTGCCCCCTCCAGACTTGGCGTTTGGAAGGAATACGGAGATTCCCACCGCGCCGTCAGAGGCAGTGGTCATCATCAATGCCTTGTCTCCTGATTTCACGGTCTTGGCGCGGTTCATTCCGGCTACACCACGGAGTTTTCCGGCCTGCATCTTGTCCCAATATAATGAGTCTGACACCTCTGTGGCGACATTGACACGAATCTCGTAGTCGCGCTCATGCTGGCCGTCGGCCGACACGAGATGGAGTCTTACGGGACCATTGGTGAAGTCGATTTTCTGGTCGGGAGTGGTCAGGTAGTTGACAACGGTATCAACTTTCTCCTTGCCCCCCTTGGTGTAGTATAACTCGGCCACCGAACAAGCGTCGCTTGAGATGCTGACTGCGATGGAATCGACATCCGTCTCATACGGCAGTGGAGAGGCGTTGAAAATCTTGCAGCCAACAAGGTCGATGGAGAAAAACACGGAATCGAGATTGTTGAGTACAGACTTGTCGGCTTTCAGGGAAAACGCGGTGACGGCGGTCCCTGAGAGATCTTGCGGGTCTGTGCCCCATGTCTCGCTTGAGTTGCAGGCTTGAAACAAAGAGCCCGAGGCCATTAGCAACGCAAGTGGGAAATATGAAAGGATGCCTTTTTTCATTTTAAATTAACGTCAATGACAAGAGGGTGACCGGCAAACGTGTCCGGCAACCCGCAACATTTCAAGCTGCAAAGTTAGCAACATTTTTGGAAACTCCCGTTGAAACGTGCCGCAAAATTAAGTCATACATTTAAATAACCCAATACCTGCGGATTGGATTAAGTAATTTTTCAAAAACTTTCACCCTTGCTAACATTAAATGGGTTACAGATATAATCTTGAGATTATATCATTGGTAATCAGCGTTTAATAGCCTTGGAACAGCGGAGTGTTAACAAGTGTTATTCGAGGTGACTTTTCTTATATTCCAGATAGGTAAAATGAATAAAGCAAATTGCCACAAATAAACCTTAAACCGGAGCAAAAGTTTTTTAATCACCTCTGTTTGCTTGCAAAGTGTGTAAAATAAAGTTAAAACGAGGCTATTTTATGGCTAAAAGTCATTGCGGAAATCGAAATAACCCCTACCTTTGCAATGTGTTTTTCATGGTATTAGATTTAAGGTTAACTAAGATTGGTTGTCGGGAGACAATCAATTTTTTTTGCGCCTACCCCAAAAGCCTCTTAGGACGATTCGGCAAGTAATTGAAAGTCATATTATTGCCTTATGGCAAAAATCCGTAAGAACCCCTAACAGGTGTGATTCACAGGTGTAGTTTGCAGGTGTGGTTTGCAGGTGTAGCCTATATTTGCGCCAAAATCTTTGTCTTACAATGGATTATCCCCTTTCCCACAACCAAATCACCGATTCCCACTCAATTTCCCTTTCGGAGATGAACCAGCAGTTTCCGTCGAGAGGAGGACTGTGCTTCTACATCAGACAGTCCAAGACGGACTACCCCACGACCATCTACGCCACCTATTATATAAGAGGTGTGAAGCGTCATGTCTCTCTCGGAATCAAAGTCAAACCCTCCCAATGGGACAGACAGAACCATCAGGCACGGGTCAGCAAGACCTATTCAGAAGCCGATAACCTCAACAACCGTATCGCCAATGCAAAATTAAAACGCATAGAATTTGGTTTTCTCGATAAAAATTTGTATCTCTGCAATGCGGACATTGAAATAGTGGATGAAAAACAGAACGAGAAACTAATAAATTCTAATCTCATGGCAAATAATAGATATTCTAAAAAATCCGTTCAGGCGGCGACGGTGACCCAGTTGATGCGCAACAGTGCGAGGGAATTTGTTCAAGGCAGAAGTTACGAGACTGAAATCTCCAAGATAAACAGATTCTTGAAATTTCTTAAAGCGAGCAGATTGTCAGATTCATTTGAGAGCATGACCTATGACAATATAGTAAAGTTCAACACATGGCTAAACTCTCCCAAAAACAATCTGACACTGGAGACGGCATCACAGACGCTCAGGGCCATCAAGAAGTATCTGAAACGATTCGGTAACCAGCCGATATATAAGTTCAATTACTACAACTCGGGCATCGACGGCATAAAGCCTCCGAAAGACACTCGGACGACAGAGGAGATACACGGCAACTATATCGCGTTGACACATCAACAGATAGAGAAACTTGCGGGATTGGAGATTGTCAATGATGACTTCCTCTCCACTTGTCGCGACCTTTTCCTCATGCAATGTTATAGCGGCATCCGTGTGAGTGATATGCAGCAATTACTTAATCCTGATAAATACAGGGTCTGTGATGGTGTGCCATTCGTTGTGTTCGTCCCCAAGAAGACCAACAAGCGGAAATTCAAGGAAGCCAACATACCACTCAACACCCTTTATCCCCAACTCCTTACATTATATGAGAAGTACAAAGGGAAAACATTCAAGTTCCTCCCCACCACTGATGATGAAAGGAGCGATAAGAGTTACAATGAAGCGATTAAACGCTTGGGGCTGATGTGCGGATGGCACGATGAGGTCATATCCGTGGAAACCAAAGGAGGCAAAAAGAGGGTGTTCAGGACGGAACTGTACAAGGAACTGACAAGCCACTGTGGCCGACATTCATTCATCACCAATGCTGTCAGGGAGTTCGGGATGGGCTTAAATGATGTCATAAGGATTACAGGTCACCATGACACCGAGCAGATAACATCCAGATACCTGAACCTTAAAAGTGGTGAGGACGCGAAACTCTTAAACAAATCCCTCGAATCCAAAGGCATAGGTGTCAACAAATCAAAAGCAGCCAAGTCCGCATTAAAAGGCAAGTCTGATGATTACGGCATCGAGGATGAGAAAGAGGCGTTGAGAGTGTTGAGGTACCTGGGCGTAGACACAACAGGTATGGAAGACAAACCTTTCGCCGACCTTATAAATGAGGTGGGGCAACATCAGGGAGAGTTGTATGACGAATATGGAGTGACCTATGAAATAATGAAACCTCTCTTTAACGTTCAGACCTCAATGGCAAAACGCAAAGAACTTCTAAAGGTTGTATGTGAAACAATGGCAAAATGACAGCGATTAATTCAAGTGACACTGTTTAGACTGTTCTCAAATGAGCAATGTGCTACCTCTCCAAATCAAGGCGAGGTAGTCATTGTTATTCAACCTATTTATTTGCAATATTTTACATAGGACTTGGTTTTCTCAATTATTTTGTGTATCTTTGAACTACTGGCAGGTTCAGGTTCCCTCCGCTGTCAGAGAGTACATTGACATGGGTAACCCCTACGGGAGGCAGGTACTTTTTACGAGTACGAGACGAGGGAACGGTTCTGAAAATTTCCAGCAGGAAAAATTCATGATTACTGAAAAAGCCTTTTCCGTAGAATAATAAGGTCTACTATATAAAGAGATAATATATTTAATTATCAATTTGTTATCAACAATATTTTAATTTCTTATAATTTAAAATGTATTCAATTAGATTATTAAAATAATATTCTTAATTCATATTGATATTATAAGAATTATTCAATGATTGTTTAATTTTAATTGTTAATAGTTGTATGAATGTTTTAAATAATATATTATAAAAGAATATGTTTATAAATAAACGATTATCAATCAAATTCAATATTGATAAGTTGCATATCAAATTCTCAAACTATGATTTGTTAAGAGATGCTATCAATGATGTCATCAGTGATTCATTCGATGGGTTCAGATTCATCCCCATTCATCCCCACCTCAATTACAGGATGTATGAGTTGAGATATGATGATGAGGTCATGGGAGTGTTGTCATTCAGGGAATCCCACGGTGTCATTCTTGAAGTAGATAACAGACAGTTGTATTCGGGAAGCCTTGACAAGGTGTATCTGTTCGCCCATCGGTTCAGTCTTACGATGGAGACGTTCTCCAAGATAGATATATGCTGCGATGCCAACGTGGATTTACCAGGCAAGTTGAATCGGCTTCTGCACTCTCGGGCATACGAGATAACGCGCAGGGGAGTGAAGATGCTGAACGACAAGGGGAACATCGACATAGGCGTGAAGATACTCCCCAACATAGTTACGGTAGAGGGGGAAAGGGCGAGGAGATACCCCACCTATAATTTCACTCCGGTTGTGACAAGCGGCTGCCGCAAATGTCCAGTCCGTATGGTCGGTTACAACAAGAGTGTGGAGGTGGAGAAGTCATCCCACAAACATTACATCCTCCGCTCCCTCCCGTTCGGCGATGATGTGGCACACCGTCTGGAGATACGGACGTGTGGTTATGAGATGCAACGGAACGGTTTGGATGTCAGGACATTGTTTTATGACATTGACAAGGAGGAGACCGTCAGGAACCTCTTCATCGCTTATCTCGACCGCTTCTTTGAGTTCAACAAGGGAGGACAGAGGTATAGAGCGAGTGAACTTCTGCGCGTGGCGTAGCGCGATATACAAGGGTTGTATTGGGGATTGAGTATGGTTTCTGCCTAAACCGTTGAGTGTCAAAAAAGACAATGCGTTTGGCGTGTTTGACTGTGTTCAATCCCGTGGTATGTTCAAAAATTTCATCATATCATCCTGAACACCATTTGATTATGCACTCGAAAATTTCTTTGATTTTCTTGCGCAGGCATTTGCGGGAACGGGATAATCCTGTTATCTTTGCCTGTGAATCAAGAAGTTAAAGAGACATGAACACAGCCGTCATATATGCCCGCGTTTCCAGCACCTCCGACCGTCAGTCAACCGACCGACAGGTGATAGACCTGACCGCCTACGCCGTCCGCAACGGCATGGAGGTGGCGGAGGTTTACACCGAACATATCAGTGGAGCGACAAAAAACGAGAACCGCCCCGAACTTTGCCGATGCCTCGACTACTGCATCAGCAACAAGGTCAGCACCCTCCTCATAAGCGAGTTGAGCCGACTGGGCAGGAACGTGGATGAGGTGCTTGCCAATGTGAAAAGATGCAAGGACAACAACCTCAACATCTACTTTCAGAAAGAGAACCTTTCGATATTCCAGCCCGACGGCACCAAGAATCCATTCCTCAACATCTTCATATCGGTGTTGGGAACCTGCGCCGAGATGGAACGTGACACCATCAAGTTCCGCCTCAACAGCGGCAGGGCGCGATACATAGCCAACGGCGGCAAAGTCGGACGAAAGGCAGGCAGCATCAAATCCAAGGAAACCAAGATGGAGGAATACAAAGAGGTGCTTCGGGAACTGCGCCGGGGGACGAGCATCAGACGCACCTCCAAACTCTGTGACGTGTCGGTCTCCACCGTCCAACGGCTTAAAAAAGAGTTCGGTTTATAAAATTTTCCTGTAAAATATGCGTACTTCCTGCGAAAATGTGTATATTTGCGGTGTAATCCCAAAGGGGATTCGTTACATCTGACAGAAAGCGCATTTCGCTTAATCCATTCGTGTGAACTTGGACACTTCACTGTTAATAATTGGATTAAGGTGGAAGTACGCCTTTCTTGGCTTGTATATTCGTATACTTATGTGTACTTACGAAATACGGTCAAGTGGGGCTATCATTCCCTTATCTATTATTAATGGTAGTCCAAGACCAACACGAAAGATGAGGCAGGATGACGGCCTCGCTTTTTGTTTAAAGACCTTTAAGACCAATCATATAACCAGTGCCACAGGGCCGGAAGCACACAAACATTCATTGCAATGAAACGCATATTGTTTCTGGCCTCGCTTCTAATAGCGGTAGTGTCGAGCGTGTCAGCCCAGAAAGGGCAGAGCGCAGTAGGAATCAATCTCGGTGCGGCTCCATGTCTCGAAAGCGGAGTATCCCTCACCAACTTTGAGATTGGCGCGAAGTACCAGTACGGAATCACCGATGCTATCCGTTTGGAAGCAGACCTTTCCTATGGTCTCAAATCCAAAGGTATTGACGTGTTCGAGGTTTCAGCCAACGCCCACTACCTGTTCAACATCGGTGAGAAAATCAAAATCTATCCGTTGGTGGGTATTGGTTACGGACATATCGGTGGCGGTTTCTCCGGTGATGACGGCGATTATGACTATGACCCGTCTGACGATGAGGGATATCCTTATCCCCATGCCAAGGGCTATCCCTATGATTCCGAAGAAGAGGATTATGGGGATGAATCCTCAACTTCCGCCAACAAGTTCCTTTTCAATGTAGGCGCAGGTGCCGAATATGCACTGACCTCCAAACTCTCCGTAGGCATTGAACTGAAATATCAGTATATGAGCCATTTCGGCCGTCTCCCTATCACTGTTGGCGTAACCTATAAATTTTAAATTCAAATGAAAAAGTATCTATCAATCCTTGTGGCTGTCATGCTGGCAGCCATGTCGTTCACCCTCACTTCCTGCGGTGATGATGAGCCAGACCCAGTGCCAGGAACAATCGTAGATGAGGATGACAATGGCGGCAACAATGACAACGATGACCCGAACAACCCTCAGGAAATCGAGGAACTCCTCATAGGAACTTGGGAATCAATTAACGACGAATCTACTTCCGACTATAGCGAAGATGGCATCTTTAGATTTGAGGCCAATGGGAACTATACTCAAGTTCATTTCGGTACAGGCGACAATGGTGAGAATGTAGTCGAATTCGGAACCTGGCGAAAAAAAGGCAATTCTATATATATTACCCTAAAGGATGGAATTATGGCGGATGTAACTATTGAATTTAAGATAGTTACTCTAAACGAGAAAGAACTTGTAGTTACTATGTGGGGGTACTCCACAAAATGTAAGCGAGTTCCCGATTCTGCGATTGACAAATACCTTTGATATAGATATGTTGCTATAACACATCTTATTACCAAGTTCATAAGGGCAGCACCTAATAATAGGTGTTGCTTTTTATTTTGATATTATTTTGATATTCAGGATATTATGACTAATTTTGTACTGAAAACAGGTGTAGAATACAGGTGAAAATCATCTACTTAACTGATTTTCAAGATTCTGCAACAACCAATTTTTTTGCGCCTACCCCAAAAGCCTCTTAGGGCGATTCGGCAAGTGATTAAAATAGGTATAATCGTAATTTCCCTCCTGCCATCAGCCGAATATCAAAAAAATTCCATAAATTTGTGTATGGTAATAAAGAATCTTTCGATGCTAAGAATAAAGAGGGCTATTTTTATCTCGCTGTTCGTTTTGCTGCCGATGCTTAATTTGTCCGGTGAGGTTTTTAATACATCCAAGTGTTTCGACTTATTGTGTTCGCCTCAATATATCGACCATTTTAAGGATGATGCGCGTTTTGAGGAACTATGTGCTGATTCCGTCTTCGTCTCAAATATCGCGGAGGTTAATTCCAATTGCAGCGCCTCGAAGCTCTGTAATCTATATTCCGAAATAAACGGGGATAAAAATGATATTTCAAAATGCCTGTTCACAATCCAGCATCTTGATAGCGTGGCCGGTGATATTGAGTGGGCGAAAGGAATCTTAGCAGTTAAGCCCCAACTGGTCTATGTCTTACAGAAATTAGCGGATAGCGGATTTTCGGAATATTGGGACGGAACAATTTTCCCAAAATTGAAATCCCATATCGACAATTATAATTTGAATCAGGAGTTGTTGAATTCCATTCACGACAGCCTCTCTGATTTTTTCGCTCCGGAATCACTCCCCGCTATTCAATCCAAGATATTCATTTTGGATATAGAAAATGCTTTCAATCTCTCTGATGAATCATTTTGCTGTACTCCTTTAATTCTCGATCCGGAAATAGAAAAACAGTTGAGATTGAATTTTTTGAATATCTATATTCACGAAAACCTGCATAACCTTTATCTTTCTCCTAAACTTATGGCAAAATTGGGGGAACTTGATAGTGACTCGTTTTATAACAGCAAGGAAGCCGTCGCTCAAAAACATGGAGAAGGCAGGAACGAAGCTTTTGTAGTCGCAGCGGAGGTGTATATTTCTAAAAATTTAGGATTGCGCGACGCTCAGAATGTCTATGATGAATTCTCGCAATATGTAGATGGGAGCTTGGTGTTGGCTCCAATCATTTATGTCAATTTGTCAGGAAGAGAGGGTCAGGAATCTTATAATGAATTTCTTTTACGGTTATTTGAGGATGGAGTCTTGAAATCGGGAGCTATTGAAGCAAATTATAATGATGCGATGGAGTTCACCAAATCTCAAATCAAGAAATAAGAGCGTCCTCCACAAGGTCCCCAGCGCCATAAAATTATTTGAGGATAAATATGGCGTTTGCCCGGGAATGAGAAAAATTTGTAATTTTGCACAAACCTTGGGAAGGAGACGCCGAGAATCATGTCGGGAAAACGACGAGCCGATTGCTTGCAGCCCTTGATTAGGATAACTATAAGATACGGTCTTTATGAACTGGATTATTCTTATCTTAGCCGGACTGATGGAGGTCGGCTTTACATTTTGTCTCGGCAAGACCAAGACGGCCACGGGGCAGGAGCAGATTTGGTGGTGGGTCGGATTTCTTGCCGCCTTGTCGTTGAGTATGTTTCTGATGGCCAAGGCCGCAGAGAAGCTGCCGATTGGCACTGTCTATCCTGTCTGGACGGGAATCGGGGCTGTGGGTGCGGTTATCGTCGGTATCGTGTTTTTCAACGAACCGGCCACATTTTGGCGCATCTTCTTTATTACCACTCTTATCCTATCAATAATCGGACTTAAACTATTGGCGTGACGTAGGGAGAATATGTGATGTTCCAAATGATTGTTTCCGACGGAGCAATCGGATGGTGTCAGAGGCGGGAGGAGATATCAGAGGCGGGAGGAGATATAGGAGACCATTGAGGATGGGTTTTCGCAGCCCAGAAGATATTTGTCACCGTTTTTCATACGGATGAGGAAGCAGTCGGAGGCTTTGCCATAACAGGCTACGTAATTGCCGATGTTTCCTTCGCGGAACATACCCCAGTAGCCCATATATCCGCCCGAGGCGCATATCCTGATGGCTCCGAGTGTGGGTTGAAACAGCTCCACGCTCTCGATGTCACGAATGGGAATCCGGATTCGCCGCAGGGCGCTCCTGACGGTGACAGCATCCTCGTCGGCGGTTATCGAGAGTGGCGCGTAGAGGAGTCCGAACGTGACGAGTATCAGGAGGATTATCAGGAGTATGACGAATTTTCCTTTGTCACCAAGGGTTGCGATGCAGCCTATGACAAGTGCGGCGTTTACGAGTATGGTCAGAATCAGGGAGAACCTGCTGAGTTTGACTTTTGATTCCATATGGTGAAAATCTATGGGACAGGATGTCAGGACTGGGCTTCTTTGCGCTTGCGGCGCCATATGGCGCGTTCTTCCGGCGGGAGTTTCTCGGTGGCGTAGGAAAGGGTAGTGGCGGAAAGCTCCGGGAGATGAGCTTCCAGGAATGAGAGCATGGCCGGAAGGTCCTTCTTCCCGGTCTCACGCAACACCCATCCCACTGCCTTGCGCATAAGGTCGTGAGGGTCGGAGATAAGCTTGGCACATAGTTCGAAGGCCAAGGCGGTGTCGGCGGATTTCATTACGGGACGCAGTGTAGACACCACCGAGGCGCGGCGCACCCAGAGGTTGGGGTCTTCAGCCATCCTCCTGACAGTATCTTGGTGGCGGCCGGCGCGTATTTCCTCCCCGAGGATATATGGCGCGGAGAGGTCGACAAGATCCCAGTTGTTGGCTCCGTGGAGATTGCCGAGATAAAACCTGATGGTCTCTTCAGGAGATTTCCGGTAACGGGCAACCAAGGCAAGAAACCCTCCCAACCGGTATTCGTGGACAGGATGAGAAATCATGGCTGCGATTGATTCGAGGGGAATATGGGCATATTTCTTGGAGATGGCCCGGTTGGCCGGGACGGTGATGCCTACGAAATGGTCGCCATAACCATATTCCCCTTCTCCGGTTTTGAAAAAGCGGGCAAGGATTTTGGCTTTCTCTGGATCGGAGACAGCATCGAGTTCCTCTTGCCATTTTTTGAGCAGTTCTGACATTCTGTTGCGGGATGTAAGTTGACAATCGGCCGCGTGGCGACCTTTCCGCAAAGTTACGGAAAAATCAACGTTTTTCAAATACCCGATGCCGATGTCAGCTTTGTGCTCCGGTGGTGTCCCAGATGAATGATTTGCGCGACACAATACCGGCGATTATAGTGACGAGCAGTATGAAACCGTTCAGGTAGTATGGGAAATTGGCGTTGCGGGTGTGGAGCAACGCTTCGCATGCTTCCACTACGAACGGGGCCATGGCTATCGCTATGTAATTGCCAATCAGCACTATCGAGAAGAACTTGGTGTCGGATTTCTTGTCGGGGGCGATGCGGGTGGTCTTGTTGTAGATGATAGGCTGCATTATGCCATAGCCGAAGCCAACCATCAGCACACCGATGATATAAGAGGCGTAGGAATGGAACATGCCGAGCATGAAGACGCCGATGGTTGAAACCGCGAGAGCCAGGTATGGGCTCGTCCTGCCGCATTTGTTAAGATACCAGGGAAGGATGAATCCCCCGGCTGTGGCCGTCACATAGAACATCGCCGAGGCCACACCGACATCACGGGTGCTGAAGCCGTAATGCTTCATGGTGAAGGGGAGGTAATAGGAGAACACGATGACGCAGTAGGTGACTATCAGGTAGAGGATGACCAGTCCTGTGAGGGTCTTCCATGGAAGTCTGCGGCTTGCCGTGGATGGGGCGGATGCCTGTGCCGCTTTGAGTGACGGCGTCGGGTTCGGGGTCGGGTTTTGGGCCGGGATGAAGTGATGACGGACAAAACTGTTGGTCATAAACGGCATCAGAGCCAATGGGATAAGTGGTACGAGATAGACGGCGAAACAGGCATGCCATCCATATTCGGCCATCCAGCCCACGAACAGAGTGGCGAGGATTACCATACCGTTGGAGACTCCGGAGTCCATGCCTAATGCCTGGAAGCGTGCCGCTCCGGTGAAATATTCGCCGATGAGCCCGGTGGCGATAGGGATGACGAGTCCGCATCCCACACCGAGCAGGCAGCTTATTATAATCAGGGCCGACATCGAATTGGCGAAGAAATAAAGCACTCCCGAGAGGGTGAAAAGAGCCAGGCCGGCCGACAGCACCCATGTCTGGTTGCGCAGGTTGGCGAGTTTCCCGGCGAAGAGGATGAATGGGATGACGATGAAGTTGGGAAGCACCGACAGAAGCTGAATCTGGAGCTGGCTCGCGTCGGGGAAAACATCATCGAGCTTCCCCATGATGGGGGAGATGGCCAATCCGGGGAGATTGACCGTAAGAGACACCGACAGAATGGCGATCAGTGTCATCAATGGCAATTTGCCGTTGCCTGACGAGACATATTTCATAGTCCTGAGTTTTAGACTTTATGGATTCCATGAACCTGAATTATATTCGTTCACATTATTTTAAACATATCTTGAGGGGAAAAAGATGGGATTGTCAGGGAATTTCGGTAATTTTGCAGGCTAATTTCTCAAAAGTGTGAATAGATTGATAAATAAGTTGTTGATGGTGTCGCTCCTTGTTGTCTCCGGCTTATGGGCCGAGGCTGCTGAGCCAACTCCACTGGAGGGACAGACGGTAGTGCTGCTCGGCGACTCCAACACATGGATTGGCGGGGATGACTGTTCCGTTCCGCGAGGATGGAATTTCTGGTTCGCCAAGGATATGGCTCCCGACAGTATCAGGAGCTATGCCCGCAGCGGGGCCACCTGGAGCCATACTTCCCGGACAACCCCCGACACGTCGGAATACTCCGAGGTGATAACCGACAACAACGTTGTCTACAACCAGGTAATGAGACTAATGGAGGCGGTAGACAGCGGCATACAGACTACCCCCGACCTGATAATGATAGCCGCCGGGACAAACGATGCCTGGTTCCCTCAGTTCCGCCCCGAAGAGTTCTCCAGAACCGCTCGCGAGGCCTTGGGACGTGAGGTTGTGGAGTTACTTGGGCTGCATCCCGGTAAAATCCTCTCCCTGCCGGAAGCGGTCAGATATGATTTGCTGATACTGCAGGTCCGGTTCCCGATGGCCCGGATAATCGTCATGACCCCCCTCCAGTCTGTGAAGATATCCCCCGAGATGCTGGCCGATGTGAGCGCAATCATCGAGGAGGTGGCTTCCGCGACGGGGGCAGCCGTTATCCGGCAGGATCTTCTCTGTCCGGTTGACAGCCGCAATGAGATGACACACCGCAGGCTGACCACCGACGGCACCCACACCTCCGAGGAGGGGGCGCGTCGCAATGCCGCTGTCATCGCCGATTGTGTGAGGCAAATTTATAATCCCCGCCACTCTTTGGATTCCCTTCAATTGAAATAAGCTGAAATGGTTTTCTCCGACCTGTTTTTCCTTTTCGTTTTCCTCCCGGCCTTCATCATCCTTTACAGGTTTGGCGGATGGCTTGACGGACGCCATGTCCAAGACCACGAAACCCCGTCGCATATCTGGCGCAACGCGATACTGGTGGTGTTCTCCCTGCTTTTCTATGCCTGGGGAGAACCGATATATGTGTTGCTGATGATTGTAACCGTGCTTCTCAACTATCTTTCCGCCCTATGGATGGTCAGTTGGAAGGCGACGCGCAAACTGGCCCTTGTCGTGGGGCTGATAATCAACCTGCTTATTCTCGGGTCGTTCAAGTATCTGGGATTCTTCGCCCGCACTCTTGACAGTATCGGTTCTCATATCGATGTCCCTGAAATCAGCCTGCCGATTGGTATCAGCTTCTATATCTTCCAGTCGGTGTCATACCTTGTGGATGTCTACCGGGCGGAGGCTCCGGCCCAGCGTCGTTATGCCGACCTGCTGCTCTACATATCGATGTTCCCGCAGCTTATCGCCGGACCTATCGTCCGTTACGATACGATTGCCCGGGAAATCAATTCACGCCACGCCACCCCCGACGACATCTATGACGGCGCGTTCCGTTTCCTGATAGGACTTGGAAAGAAGGTCATCCTCGCCAACCAGTTCTCCGAGATTTCCGACCGTTTCCTTGCCGACGGGCTTGGATCGCTGTCGACCGGCGGCGCGTGGATAGGGATACTGGCCTTCACTTTCCAGATATATTTTGATTTCTCCGGGTATTCGGATATGGCGATAGGTATAGGCCGCTGTCTCGGATTCCATTTCAAGGAGAACTTCAACCATCCGTATTGTTGCGACACCATCACCGATTTCTGGCGTCGCTGGCATATGTCGCTCGGAAGTTTCTTCCGCGACTACGTCTACATACCTCTCGGCGGCAACCGTCGCCGCCAGTGGTTCAACATCCTCGTGGTGTGGTTCCTTACCGGGATGTGGCATGGCGCAAGCTGGAATTTCATCATCTGGGGACTTTATTTCGGCCTCATAATAATGGTCGAGAAGTTCACCATCATCCCGCGGCGCGACAAGATTCCCCGTCCGCTGCTCCATCTCTATTCCCTGTTGATAGTGGTGTTGGGATGGGGGATATTCTATTTCGATGACATAGGAGCCTTGTCGACTTTCTTCAAGGCGATTTTCGGAGTATCTGACTATCCGACAGATTTCACGGTCGAGGGGGCCATATTCGACAACTTCTGGCTCTGGATTACAGCGATTCTTTTCTGTATGCCGGTCAGGGGATGGGTGTCCTCGGTTCCCGAGAGGCTCATGCCGGGTCATATGGGGACAGTCCGCAACATAACCCTTGTGTCCCGTGTCGCGGTGGCTGCCGTGATTCTCGTCATAAGTGTGGCGTTGCTCATCGGAGCCACCAACAATGCTTTCCTCTACACCAGATTCTAACCGATTTTAACCGTCTGACACGCGATGAAACGCGCTAATATATTTCTCGCCCTGATAGGTGGCCTTTTCCTGGGCCTGGCCATCATTTTCCTGATATTCCCCCGTCCGAAGTTCTCCGAGGTTGAACGGCGTGAGCTGAAGACTTTCCCTGAGTTCAGTGTCGACAGGCTCCTTGACGGAAGCTTTATGTCCGACGTGTCATCATGGTTCAGCGACAGCCAGCCTTTCCGCGACGAGTTCATGACCCTCAGCATGGCCATCAAGAAAAAGATGGCCCTCCAGCGCGGGGAAGGGGAGGAGCAGTTTGTGTTTCACCAGACAGGGGATGTCGGGGCTGACCTTGTTCCCGGCGGGATGGATGAGGATGAAGACCAGTCAGCCGGAGAACTTGCCGATGCCGGGGAGCGCGACATTCCGGATGGTGATATATCCGCCGCCGACGGGGAGGAGTCAAAGATGTCGAAATCAGGCATCCTTATAGTCGGCAGTGGCGACAAGGTGAGGGCTTTGATGAATTACAGCGGTTCACCCTCCGCCGGGAATGCCTATGTCTCGATGGTCAACGCCTACAAGGAAGCCCTGGGACCGGGAATCAAGGTGTATTCGATGGTGGCCCCGATTGCGATGGAGTTTTATTGCCCCGAGGAGGCCCGTAAGCGTCCGGGACTGTACAAGTCGCAGCTTCCGACCATAAGGCACATCTATTCCTCACTCTCGCCTGAGGTCCACGCGGTGAACGCTTACAGCGCGTTGTCTGACCATGCCCATGAGGACATCTACCTCCGCACCGACCATCACTGGGCACCCCTGGGGGCATATTACGCCGCCAGGGAGTTCGCACGGGTTGCCGGAGTGCATGTGCCGGAGCTGTCAGAGTTCGATGAGAATGTCATCCACCGCTTTGTCGGCTCGATGTATGGTTACTCCAAGGACATCTCGGTCAAGAATGCCCCGGAGGATTTCATCTACTACACCCCCAAAGACAAATCCTATACCTCGACATTCACGGTCATAAATCTTGACAAAGATTTCAGGATGATTGGTGAGGGGAAGCCCTTCAAGAGCCAGTTCTTCAAGAAATTCAAGGATGGGAGCGGCAACGCTTACCTCACCTTCATGGGGAGCGACTTCCTGATAGTGAAGGTGGAGACCGGGGTCAGGAACGGCCGCAAGCTTGCCATCCTTAAAGACAGCTACGGCAATGCGATTCCGGGCTACCTCTTCGGTTCGTTCCAGGAGGTGCATGTGCTTGATTTCCGTTACTTCCCCCACAACATCGTCGATTATTGCCGTCGCAACGGCATCACCGATTTCCTCTTTGTCAACAACATCTTCAATGCCTGCAGCTCCGGGGTGGCGGCGAAATCCAGGGCTCTGCTGACCCGCAAAGACCGCTCCTTCGCCCCATCCACCACTACCGAAGAGAAGGCCGCCTCTCCCGGGAATCACAAGGATGTGGATACCCCGGCAGCGGAGCCGACTCCCGAAATACCGGCAAATATGCCTGAAGAGGATGCTCCGGATGGCCCAGAACCGCTTCATACAACACCCACGGACACTCCGCCGGACACTTTATAGATGAGACAGGTAAATCTTGTTTGCCTGAAATTTGCAGGGGTGGGAAAAAAACAGTAACTTTGCGCCGAAATTCGCAATCTCTGGTGGGACAAGGCTGCCCGCGAATATTGCGACATTGTTGAACTTTTTTTAAAGCTTTAAAAAATGGATCTTATCAAAGTAGCCGAAGAGGCATTTGCTACCGGCAAACAGCATCCTGATTTCGGCCCCGGCGACACCATCACCGTTGCTTACCGCATCAAGGAAGGTAACAAGGAGCGTATCCAGCAGTATCGCGGCGTCGTTATCAAAATTACCGGCGAAGGTACCAAGAAGCGTTTCACCGTCCGCAAGATGAGCGACAATATCGGTGTTGAGCGTATTTTCCCCATGGAATCACCTTTCATCGACTCCATCGTGGTGAACAAATACGGTAAGGTACGCCGTGCGAAACTTTACTACCTCCGCGCCCTCACCGGCAAGAAAGCCCGTATCAAGGAGCGCCGCGTAGTGAAGAAGGACTAATTACAGTCCGCCCTGTATGGAGGGCTTGCCCCTCCTGCGGTGTCTTCAAAGCAAAAACAACTCCCGTCGAGCCGTATGGCCTGGCGGGAGTCGCTTTTTATATGGATGTGTTTTACATAGGGTTCATATCGCAGCGGCCTGGAATGTCGGCCGTTGGCAAATCAAAGAGTGATGTCAGTCGTTGACAAACTTGACCTGGGCTGACGCGAAAATCGAGATGTCGAGTTTCTGCATCACATCGATGATGGCTTTCGCGGCTTTCACGCTTACACCGGCGGGGTTGAGTTCGGGGGCATAGGCGGCAATCGCCATCACGCCCGGGATGATGCCGAGGATGGCACCGCCGTAGGATGATTTCGCGGGAATACCGGATGCTACCAGCCAGGGGGCATGCATCTTGTGGGGGCCTTTGGCTGCCATGAGGGCTACCACATTCTGGGTGATGGCTCCGTCAAAGACGGTCTTGCCGGTGACGGGATTGACACCGTCGGCGGCGATGGTGGCTCCCATTGTGGCGAGCTGCTGGGTGGAGGCGGTCATCGCCAACGCCTTCAGATAGAGGTTGGCAGACAGGGACGCGTCATCATACAGATAATAGCCGTCAGCGGCCAGGGTGTCGATAAGCTTGGTGTCCGTGGCCTCCTTCTGGAGAGCTTGGTAAATCTTGTCACAAAGCTCAGGAGCAGACCCCATCAGGTCGATCATTCGGTTCTCATATATATTCCATTTCGATTCCGGGTCTCCGACAGGCTCGATTGCGGAAAATGCGCGGATTCCGTGGGCACTGAAGCTCAGCCCTTTGGGCTTCTCCGGCACCTTCTTGCAGGGGCATTGCCCCGACTTCTTGATGAGTTCCATCGGGGAATTCTGGGAGAAAAGCACGGTTGACAAGGCCACCTTGGAGATTGAGCCGAGAGGAGATTTGACATCCGTGTCACCTTTGTTTATGAGAGTCCCGTCAGGAAGCATCACCGAAATGCCGAAGGCTTTGACATCTGCGCAGGCGTTGCGTGAATCCACTTCGCCCTCTTTGAGAGATTTGTTGGCCTCATACGCCTCATCAACGGCCTTACGGAGGTCAGATAAAGAGATTTTACGTTCCATATATTTGAGTTGTTGTTTTTGGTTTTTGGTTATGGTCTCTGAATATCTTTTTTCAATAGGATAAACACCTCGCCTGGCGGTTTGGTTTGGCTTACGGCAGGGGAGGGGGTAGGATAATAAAGGTTAAAAACCGGATATTCTCAGTGAATAGTGGGGAAAAACGAGTAATTTTGTGAAAATCAAATTTTGCAGATGGCGCTTACGATTGAATTGCTGAGTCCGGATCTCTCCACACCGCTCCCGCTTCCGTTTGCCGAAAGCGGCATACAGGCCGGTTTCCCCTCTCCGGCGGAAGATTGCATCACGGAGAACCTTGACCTGAACCAGCTGCTTGTCAGGCATCCCGCCGCCACGTTTTACGGTCGGGTTTGGGGTGATTCAATGATAGATGAAGGGATAGCCCCGGGCGACATCATTGTGATAGACCGCTCGTTGGAACCTGTCAGCGGAGACCTCGCTTTGTGTTGTGTCGATGGGGAGTTTACCTTGAAACGGGTCCGTTTTGAGCGAAACCGCGTTTGGCTGATTCCGGCGAATGAGATGTTCGACCCCATACTTGTCACCCCGGAAAGGGAATTTCAGGTTTGGGGAGTGGTGACATACACGATAAAAAACAACCGTCGCCCGCGTTGATCAGGCTATGCTGAATAGGCGACAGATACCAAAAAATATCATAAGGTGTTATTTATTTAAACATTTGTTAACTCTCTCATAATCTCCCTATTATCCCCGGAATATGCAGGGCCGATTGTGATTTTTCGGTGTAGGGGATGTCGTCCCGAATGTTTCCGTTTTGGAAATGTCGCGTATTTTCAGTAACTTTGCATTCAATTGATTACCCTCTTTTCATACGCACCTGCGGATGCCGGTGCTATTCAATCAACCAAAACAAAGAAACAATTAGCAGATTATGTGTGGAATTGTAGGCTACATCGGGAATCGACCCGCCTATGAAATTCTTATAAAAGGTCTTCATCGTCTCGAATATCGCGGATATGACAGCGCCGGGGTCGCCATGGTCGGTGACAATGGTGCGCTTAACATATACAAGACACGCGGCAAGGTTGAGGATCTCGAGCGCTTTTGTCATGCAAAAGAACTGGATGGCTGTCTCGGAATCGCTCATACCCGCTGGGCTACCCATGGTGAACCCAACGATGTCAACGCTCATCCCCATCTGAGCCATTCCGGCAAGCTCGCGCTTGTCCATAACGGCACAATCGAGAACTACAATGTGCTGAAAGAAGCGCTGGAGCTTCAGGGATGCCAGTTCAAAAGCGAGACCGACACCGAAGTGCTGGTTCAGCTCATAGAATATGTAAAGACCACCAACGACTGCACCCTCGTCGAGGCGGTCCGCGAAGCCCTCAAGGAGGTTGTCGGCGCTTATGCCATAGCAGTGGTGGACACGACCGAGCCTGACACGGTTGTCGCAGCCCGCAAGAGTTCGCCGCTTGTCATCGGTATCGGCGAGGATGAGACCTTCCTTGCATCCGACGCCACCCCGATTGTGGAGTACACCGACAAGGTTGTTTATCTCAATGACGATGAAATCGCCATCATCCGTCGTGGTGAGCCTTTAAAAATCATCACAACCGACAACCAGTCGGCTGAAATCGACATCCAGACCCTCAAGCTCTCCGTCTCACAGCTCGAAAAGGGTGGTTATCCCCATTTCATGCTCAAGGAAATCAATGAGCAGCCCCGTACCATCCGCGACTGTGTGCGCGGACGTATCGGTAATTCCGGTTCGAGAGTCACCCTGTCCGGAGTCCTTGAGCATTCCGATAAGTTCCTCAATGCCAAGCGTGTCATCATCGTGGCTTGCGGGACCTCATGGCATGCCGGCCTTATCGGTAAGCGCCTTATAG
>URLF01000026.1 GCA_900548705.1 uncultured Porphyromonadaceae bacterium
CTTCGCAATTGGCCTTGGAGTCATCAAAGAATATGACATCGCCTGCCTGCAATCCGAACCGGCGGAGTGTCTCCTCGAAAATCGCCGTGTCAGGCTTGTAGCTCTTGACATCGAAAGAGGCCACACAACCGTCGAAATAGTAATCGCGGTCATGGCCATCCTTGCGGAACTCCTCGGCGATTTTCGAATCCCACATTATCTTGTTGGTGTTGGAGAGCATATATATATGGTGATCGCGGTGGAGGGCTTCGAGGTGGCGCAGCCGTTCAACCGGGATTCCGACAAGGAAATCATTGAACGCCGCGTCTATCTCGGCGTCAGTCACCCCTTCCCGCAGGTAAGGCTTCAGCTGGGCGTGGAATTCCTCCGGGGAGATTTCACCCTTTTCGAGAGCGAGGAACGGTCCTTTCTGACCATAGTCCCCAAGGAACTGTTCGGGATGTTCCATGCCGAGGCGCCGCATGGAGGCCACGCAGTTTTCTCGCTGTATATCCATTATTACCCCTCCGAGATCGAAAAGGAGGGCCGGTTTTTCTGCTGCAGGTGTCATGTCTGTCATTATCTGTGATAGATTGGAGTGGAGAGGGGTATGTCAGGGTTTGACCCTGATGAGGGTAAGCCCGTCGCGCAGGGGGAGCATCACGCGGCTCACTCGCGGGTCGGCGGCCACCATGTCGTTGAACCGGCATATCCCGAGGGTCTGCGGGTCGTGGTTGGCTGATTGGTCTGTCACTTTCCCGTCCCAGAGGGTGTTGTCGGCAAGGATGAACCCTCCAGGCCTGACCATCGGGAGAACTGTCTCATAGGTCTCGCAGTAGGTGCGCTTGTTGGCATCCATATAAACCATGTCGTAGAGCTTACCTAATGTGGGCAATACTTGGGCGCAGTCTCCGATATGGAGCGTGACTTTCTTCCCGTATGGTGATTCCGAGAACCGGGCACGGATGAACTCCTCCATCTCGTCGTCGATTTCCACCGTGTCGAGATGGCCATCCTCCGGTAGCCCTTCGGCGATACATAGGGCCGAGTAACCGGCGTATGTCCCGATTTCCAGGGCGTTCTTCGGGGAAATCATCGCCGTCAGCATCGTCAGGATGCGTCCTTGGAGATGACCCGAACACATCCGGGGGTAGAGAAGCCTCAGGTTGACATCGCGGTTGAGCTTGGCGAGCAGTTCCGGCTCGGGGTCGGAATGAGACAGTATGTAGTCTTCGAGGGTCATATCAGCGACTCAATGGCAAGCCGGTAGCCCTCCAGCCCGAAACCGGAGATGATGCCCCGGCACGCGGGAGTCAGGAGCGACGTGTGGCGTTCCGGCTCTCGCGCGGCGATGTTGGAGATATGCACCTCCACCACCGGCCGCTCTATCGCCCTTATGGCGTCGGCGATGGCCAGGGAGGTGTGGCTGTATGCCCCGGCGTTGAGGATTATGCCGTTCAGTTCCCGGTCGAACCCAGTTTCGTGGAGCTTGTCGATGATTTCCCCTTCGTGGTTTGACTGGAAATAGTCCAGTTTTACCGTCGGATAATCCTCGGCCAGCGCCGTGAGGTAGTCATCCATCGACACCTTCCCGTATACTTGCGGTTCACGTATCCCGAGCAGGTTAAGGTTCGGCCCGTTTATGATAAGAATCTTTGCCATAGTGATTGGTTGCGGTGTCCCTTCGTCGAGGCTTATTTGCGGGTCACATTTACCTTCTCGGTCGGAGGAAGCTGGCGGTTGCGCTCATCCACGGCATCGACCACCTCATGGGCGAGATGGATGAACTCGTGTCCCATCATGCTGTCTTTTAATGCGATGGGATTGCCGTTGTCTCCACCCTCGCAGACGGAGGCCACCAGAGGAATCTGGGCGAGCAGCTTGACATGCAGCTCCTCGGCAAGACGGACTCCACCTTCCTTCCCGAAAAGATAGTAACGCTCTTCGGGGTGAGGCTCCGGGGTGAACCACGCCATATTCTCCACAAGGCCGAGTATGGGGACATTCACCTTGTCCCCAAGGAACATGTTGATACCCTTGCGGGCGTCGGCGAGGGCAACCTCCTGCGGGGTGGTGACGATGATCACTCCGGTAATGGCAAGGGTCTGCACCAGTGTGAGGTGTATATCGCTCGTGCCGGGAGGCATGTCGATGACGAAATAGTCAAGCTCTCCCCAGTCGGCATCTGAAATCAGTTGCTTGAGTGCGTTCGAGGCCATCGAGCCGCGCCATAAGACGGGGGCATCCTTGTCGACCAGGAATCCTATCGACAGGATTTTCACCCCGTATTTTTCCAGCGGTATGATAAGCTCGCGGTCATCCACCTTGTGGATGTAAAGCTCCGCATCCTCCACCCCGAACATCTTGGGCATAGAAGGCCCGAAAATGTCGGCGTCGAGAAGCCCGACCTTGTATCCCTCGCGGGCAAGGGCGACAGCCAGGTTGGCGGCCACGGTCGATTTGCCGACACCACCTTTGCCTGATGACACCCCGATGATATTCTTCACCTGGGCCAGAGGCTTCACCGCCGGCTGGGGGGCTACGGTGCGCGTCTTGACATTGATATTCCCCTTGATGTCCACGTCGGGCGACACATAGGTAAGTATGGCCGCTTCCGCCGCCCTTACCAGGGATTTGATGAAAGGATCGGTTGGCTTGTCGAATATCAGCGAGAAGCTTACCTTGTTGCCGTCGATGCGGATGTCGTCCTCGACCATTCCGGCCGACACGATGTCTTTCCCGGATGCGGGATAGCGGACATTGCGCAGCGCGTCGAGTATGAGGTTGGGATATAATGTCATAATGGTAGTGAGCTGTTGGGTGTTACAGTCGTGGAGATGATATAATTGCGTATAATTATAATGTGTCAGTCCCGGATAGTGTTCATTGTCTCCAGGGTGCCGCGTGAGAAACTGCGGTAGGTGTCAAGCGGAATCTCATCCTGAGGTTCCTCAAGAGCGCCTTCCGGCGGCAGCAGAAAAGAGAGATATTTGATGGTTAGCCCGCGAGAGAGCCATTGCTTCTCGTAATAGGTGCGGATTTCCCTTAGCGAGGAGTCGAGAAATGCGGCGTGTGGGGCGGTCGTGTCATACAGGTCAGGTGAATCGGCCAGGATGGGGAACCGGTTAAGACGCGCCATCAGGGAGGTGTAGGTGTAGAGGAATGGGCTGTCGGTCTTGAGGTTTATCCTTCCCGATGGCTTCATGATTTTACGGTAGAGATTCATGAAGGTTGTGCCGGTGAGACGTTTCCTCACCTTCTTCATCTGCGGGTCGGGGAAAGTGATCCATATCTCGTCCACCTCCCCGGGAGTGAAGAACCGGTCGAGCAGTTCGATGCTTGTGCGCAGGAATGCCACATTTTTCAGGCCGTTGTCTCGGGCATCGCATGCGCCGCTGTGCATCCTCGCCCCCTTGATGTCGATGCCGATGAAATTCTTTTCGGGGTAGCGCCGGGCCAGCCCGACGGTGTATTCCCCTTTGCCGCATCCAAGTTCGAGGATTATAGGGCCGTCATTGCGGAACACCTCTTCGCGCCATCGTCCCCTCATCGGGAACCCATTTTCGCGGAGCAGGCCGAACGGATACTGGTAGACGCAATCGATGGTCTCCATCTCCTTGAATTTCTTGAGTTTATTCTTTCCCATACGGTTAATGTCGGATGTTGTGACACCGGGCGCGAGTCCCTGAATTAACGTGCGGCAGTAGCCTATTATCTAACGTGATGCAAAATTAGGCAATTTTTTCGATATTTTTTACTACCTTTGTCGGGCGAATGGATTCAGACCACCTTTCGCCGCTTTTAAACTAATACCGGGCATAGTTGTTTGCGCCGTGTGATTAAGCCTTTTGATTAGTAATCTCTTTTAAATTTTTCGTGTGGACAGCAATAAATTAACGCCTTTTAACGTTATAGGATTGACCTCGGAAGACCATATGGCCGCCCAGGATGATTCCACGCGTGAAGTTGCTATGCAGAAAGCCGTAAAGAGAACTTTCGATTTTGTTTTTGCACTGATTGCAATAATACTCCTGACTCCGGTCTGGGTGGTGCTGTCGGTGTGGATTTATTTTTCCTCTCCCGGAGGGGTCTTTTTTCGGCAGAAACGTACAGGATTTCACGGAGATACATTCGAAATGCTGAAATTCCGGTCGATGTATCGTAATGACAAGGCCGACGAGGAGCAGTCCACCGAGGGGGATCCGCGTGTGACCCCGATAGGCCGTTTCCTGCGCAAGTCATCCCTTGACGAGCTTCCCCAGCTTTGGAATGTGCTTGTCGGGGATATGTCGATTATCGGTCCGAGACCCCATATGCTGCAGCATACCGAATATTATTCGGCCCGCATTCCCCAGTATATGCGCCGTCATAATATGCGCCCAGGACTTACCGGCTATGCCCAGGTGAAGGGATTCCGCGGGCCTACTCCGAGGCTGGAGGATATGGAACGCCGCGTGAAGGCCGACCTCGAATACATCGACAACTATTCTCTCTGGCTTGACCTGAAGATTTTCAGCCTCACCATCTGGCGGATGCTGACATTCAAGCTGTGATGCCGGTCTGACTCACGACTATGCCGGGATTATAACCGATTTCAATTTGACAAGATGAATATTGCTATTGTAGGCACAGGCTATGTGGGCCTGGTCAGCGGGACATGCTTCGCTGAGATGGGAAACAAAGTGACATGCGTCGATGTGGACAAAAACAAAATCGACAAGCTCCTGGCCGGCGAGATGCCGATCTATGAGCCGGGGCTTGAGGAACTTGTGAAGCGCAATGTCAGCTATGGCCGTCTCTCCTTCACTACTTCTTTGCCGGAAGTGATTGACGACGTGGAAGTTGTCTTTTCAGCAGTAGGCACTCCTCCTGACGAGGATGGCTCGGCCGACCTCAAATATGTGTTGCAGGTGGCCCGCGAATTTGGCCGCAACATCAAGAAATACACCATACTTGTCACCAAATCCACCGTCCCTGTCGGCACCGCCCGCAAAGTCAAGGAGGCTATCCTTGAGGAACTTGACCGCCGTGGGGTGGATATCCCCTTCGATGTCGCCTCCAACCCGGAGTTCCTCAAGGAGGGAGCCGCCATCAAAGACTTTATGTCGCCCGACCGTGTGGTTGTCGGCACCGAGAGCAAGAAGGCCGAGGAGGTAATGGGCCGTCTCTATCACCCCTTCCTCATC
This sequence comes from uncultured Porphyromonadaceae bacterium, assembly GCA_900548705.1. Lineage (GTDB taxonomy): Bacteria > Bacteroidota > Bacteroidia > Bacteroidales > Muribaculaceae > UBA7173. Next base: position 5,166 of record URLF01000026.1, read on the forward strand.
CAGAACTTCCGCGTGATATTTATGGATATCCCCTCCGCCGAGATGACCAAATATGCCGCCAACGCCATGCTGGCCACCCGTATCTCATTCATGAACGACATCGCCAACCTCTGCGAGCTTGTCGGCGCGAATGTCGACAGTGTACGCGCCGGTATCGGTTCGGATGTCCGTATCGGAAAGAAATTCCTTTATGCCGGGTGTGGTTACGGCGGCAGCTGCTTCCCGAAAGATGTCAAGGCTCTCGCCCACACCGGCCAGGAGCATGGCTACCATCTGGAGGTGATAGAAGCTGTCGAACGTGTCAACGAGCGTCAGAAACAGATTGTCTTCGACAAGATTTCAAAACTCGCCGGAGACCTCAAGGGGAAGACTGTCGCTATACTCGGACTTGCCTTCAAGCCTGAAACCGACGATATGCGTGAAGCTCCTGCGCTTGTTGTTATCGATAAGCTGCTTGAGGCAGGCGCGACAGTTCGGGTGTTCGACCCCATCGCTATGGATGAATGCCGTCGCCGCATCGGTGACAAGGTCACTTATTGCCGCGACCTTTATGATGCCGCCGACGGAGCCGACGTGCTGGCCCTGCTTACAGAGTGGCGTCAGTTCCGTATGCCCGCCTGGAACGTCATCAAGAAAGCAATGCGTGGCAACCTCGTGGTGGATGGCCGCAACATCTACAACCGAGGCGAGCTTGAAGAGCAGGGCTTCATCTACACCCGCATCGGCGAACGCTGATTTCAGGGTGAGACAATTTCATAAACCCGAACAGACGATTCCGGAGGAATCATTTGTTTGAATAGCCTGGGGTTGGCGCAAGGGATGGCTTTTAGCCACCGGAGCGGCAACCCCGGGTTGTTTTTGGGGAATATGGGAGGAGTGGGAATTTTGGGAGTTTTGGGAGGATTGGGAATTCCGGGAGGGGATGTATGGGGCACAAAACGAAGCGTTTGATGTTGAGGTCGGCGGTTTTGGACGGAAACCTTTGGGTTTGCGAGGGTTACGGGGCTGAGAGGCTGAGCGACCAAAAAAACGAAGCGTTTACATTGCTTTAATTTCGGTTTAATTTCCGGCTCCACAAGTTTACACGAGGGCTATATGGAACGCATGGTCGCCGAAGGGAGGTTTACATCACCGGTTCCGGCGGTCGGACGTTGGCAGAAAGTCGGCTTTACGCCGATTTTTTCGTGCTGTCTACTAAAATTATTTTGCTAAAAAGGTTGCAAATAGCGGTTATATGTGTATATTTGCAGAAAATTCCAAGATTATGAGACAGACCAAATGCATTATCGTCCATTTGACAGGCAGGCGTAAAACCCTCGCTTTCGGCTCGATTGCCGCTATTTTCCATCATCTGAGCCCGGAACAGGTGGGTTGTGGGTATGATTACCTGCGCCGCGCTGGGTTAAGTGGAGGCGGCACGGTAGTCACCAAACGTGCGATAATACAGCAAACTACGCTCCTCACAGCTCCTCGTGGAGCCGGTGAGGGTGCAGATGATTAATCGATTATATTGACGTTAGAACGGCCTAAGAGAGCCGCTAAAACGTCTACATTCCGGGGGGAGCCAAACGGCTCCCCTATTTTTGTGTTCAAACAGTCGATTTGGAGGAGTGGGGTTACAGGTGGGGTTACAAAGTGGGGTTACATTTTCCCAAAACTGGGGTTACACATTTGGGGTAATTGGGGGGGTGAATAGAGGGGTGGGAAAATACCGTTTTTTCAAAATAGCCCCCTCATTTTGGCATTTCACTATTAAGAAAAAACCGACGCTATAACAAAGTCCACATTATTATAATAGGCATTATCAGCAATTTAGCTAATTATACATAGTCTCTGTGAGGGGGCAACACGCAAAATACGGCATCTCTGGATGCCACCTAAAGTATATGTGGATACCTTTCGTTTGCCATTAGGTGTTGATGCGGTGTATTGGAAGGGTCGATAAGTATCCTCTAATCAATATTGCTTGAACAATCTTATTGTACTCTCTGGGAGATAACACGGATTACCTCGAAGATACAACGGATACTTCCGAGGTATGCTTTCTCGGAGCTGGGATAATCAGGATTGTCAGAAGATAGGAGTATATAGTTACCATCGTCGAGACAATTTTTTTTAACACGCTTTATAACAAACCTGTCATCATATACGATAGCTATAACACCGTGACGCAAGTGATGCCAGCGGGATGGTATGACCTCACGGCACAGAACCTTTGCCTTATCTTGAATTTGTGGTGCCATAGAGTTGCCAGATACACGGAACACGCAACTGAGGTCATCTATAACGTCGGATTGTTCTGGGAGAATATTTATAGTGTCGGGGGTCTCGTTGACACCCACACAAAACTCTTTAAAGGTGGCAGAAGGCTCCGGTTCATAGAAGCGCACGGGTACGGTCACCTCACGAGGTGCATGGACTGCCATACCCAATAGTTCGGCATTAGTCTTTGGAAAATCACACTCATCCTTGAGCATCTTCCCTTCGCCGGTTTGTAACCATATCAGATTAATTTCTGGATATGCCTTAGATATTTTGTCTAAAGTGGCCCGACGGGTATTCTCCCCCATTTTTGAAACAGCACCGTTACTGAGGCCGACGAAATTTTCGAACCCACTGATAGTTAGGCGTTTTATTTTTATAAAATCTAAGACACGGTCTTTTAGAGACATTGCGGTGATTTTTTATCTAAAAAATTTAGACTTTGACTTGGATAAATTAGATATTATATCTATCTTTGCGTCGAGTTCCAGATGGAATGGCGGTCAAAGATACGAAAAAGCCGCGAGACAGACAAAATTTAAGGAGTTATCGGTCGAGTTCGACTTCTTCCATAAAATCAAAAATTGAATGCGATGAAACAACAGTCAGAGACAATGGTCGAGAATGCGGTGAAGGTTCTCCTTAAGACCTTGCAACGTAATTTCGAAGATGCAGACAACGTTCTGGGTCGCTTCGAGGAGACTCACGATGACGAGGAGTGCCATTTCAATAGAAATTACCAAGCCCTCGTCGCCGGACATTTCCATCTTGGCAAAGCTATGGAGAAGATTAACCGCCAGTTAAACAAGAAACTATAACCATACAACTGAAATCAAAATGAAAAGATCCATCACCGTCACGGCCGAACAGAGCCGTAAGCTGGAGAAGATATTTGATTGCACCGACAGAATGGTGCGCAAGGCGTTGACCTTCAATTCGGACTCTCTGCTCGCCCGCAAGATAAGGATGGCGGCCCGCAAGATGGGCTGCAAAGCCCAGCTCATTGTAGCGGAGTCGGAGTGCTTTTATGACAGCGAGGGCAATATGATGCAGTCGTTCATCAACGGTGCCTCCATCAAGCTTGACAAGGCCACCGGCAAGGGGTATGTCATCCTCGACGACAATGTGGTCGCTGAGTATGATGATGTCAAGGTCGCCGACATTCCGGCGATACAGCTTCGGGCAGCTTCAATGAGATAAGTGTAAGGGAGATGGAATATTACGGTAATAGACTTTGCATCTCGATGCGTGACCTTGTGGACGGCGGCATTATGACCGAACCGAACTACAAGCAGCTCGCTTTTCGAGGCCGCTTTGACGTGGTCCGCAGGGGCGGCGGCGCAGCCGGGTGTTATGCATTGGTTGCCGTTGACGGTTTACCCCAACGCTATAAAGACAAGGTCGAGGAAGTTTACCCCGGTGGCGCACAGGCTCGTCTTGAGGGATGGATCAAGAGCAACTACGAGGTCGACCAACAGGCCGTGGCCTTCTTTTTCTCCAAAGAGAAGTGCGGAGTGGCACTCCCGCGCGAGAAGTCCCAGGAATATATCACCAACGCCTCCGTGCTCAACACCTGCATCAAGCTCTATGAGAGAGCGTCCACCGCTCAGAAATTGTTCGGGGGTAAGTATGATTGGAGCATGATGGCAGCTACCATCGAGGTTCTGCGCAAGCACTTCGGCCACACTCTTCCGGCATCGGCCCTGCGGTTCCGCAAAAAGGTCAACGATTACAAGACCAGCGGATATGCCTGTCTCATCAGCGGCAAGTTCGGCAACCAGTGCGCCCGGAAGGTCGACCATAAGACCGAGCGTCTCATCATTGGTATTGCAGTTCTCCCTAATAAGCCTTGGAACACCAATGTCCTCGAACTTTACAATTCTTTCGTTACCGGCGAACTTGACGTGTATGATCCGGAGTCCGGGGAACTGTTCAACCCGGAGGACTTTACTGACAAGAACGGTGAGCCTATGGTGCTGAGCGAGGCGACCATCACCAACTACCTCAACAAGCCCAAAAACAAGATTCTTATAGACAAGCAATTATTGAGTTACACGGCATTTTCACATGAGCTGGCACCGCATATGCACCGTCATCACGGCGAGTTTTCTCTGTCGAAGGTGTCATTCGATGACCGCGACCTTCCGCGCAAGCTCAAGGACACCCGGATTCGCCCGAAAGCATATTACGCCTACGATGTTACAAGCGGCAGCTGTATCGGCTACGCCTACAACCGCGCTAAGAACGTCGATCTCGTGGTGGATATGTTTCGCAATATGTTCCGACTGCTCGACCGTCAAGGCTGGGGTTGCCCTGCCGAGGTCGAGGTCGAGAACCACCTCATGAGCCAATGGCGAGACTCCTTCCTCCGGGCAGGTGTCATGTTCCCATTCGTAAGGTTCTGCGCCCCGATGAACTCGCAGGAGAAACACGCCGAACAGTTCAACGGTGCGAAAAAGCGCAGCATAGAGCATCGCAACCATGTAGGAATCGGCAGGTTCTTCGCCAAGAGCAGACAGTACCGAACCGAAAGCAACAAGGTATTCGATGAGTTCAACAACACCTACGTCGAGAAGGAATACTACACTTGGGATGAGTTGATCGCTGACGATATGCACGACATCTACGAATACAACCATGCCCTGCATCCCAATCAGAAAAAGTACAAGGGCATGACAAGGTGGGACGTACTTGTAGCCAACATCAACCCGACACTCCAACCCCTCGACAAAGCGACCATAGCCCGATATGTCGGCGAAAGAGTCGGCACCACAATCCGGCGAAACTCATACTGCCGGGTGGCCGGAGCAGATTGGTGGCTGAGCAAGACCGAGGTCATCGAGCTGCTCGCCCCCAATGACTACAAGGTCGAGGCCTACTACCTCACTGACGAGGAGGGCAAGATCACCGATATGTTCATCTACCAAGGCGATATGTATATCGACCGTCTTGAGAACCTCGGTACTTACAACACCGCCCGTGCCGAGCAGACCGAGGAGGACGAGAGAATCTTCACAGAGCAGCGAAAAAAGATCAGCCACTTCAACAAATATGTCGAAGACAACGCCATCGGGCGTGTGGGCGTAATAGAGCGCGAGACACGGCCTCAGACAATCGAGGTGGAAGAAGTTGTCGTCCCGGAGGCGGAAACGCGAGAAACGCAAGAATACGGCCTCAGTGAAGACTACGCCGCACGAGCCTTGCAAGACTTATAGAACGAAATTATAACACTGTTAGAATATGATTACAACAGACGTCAAAAACAAAATCCTCGCCGCAATCAAGGCGAACCGCGCCAACTATCCGAGTGACGCGAAACACGCCGCTTCCCTCGGCATCACTACCTCGGTTTACAGCGCGGTCAAAAACGGGCAGACCGACCGTGTTCTGAGTGATGCCAACTGGATAAGTATCGCCCGTAAGCTCGGAGTAAGCCTCCGGGGTGAAATCGAATGGAAGGTCGCCAAGACTCCGACCTTCATGTTCATCACGGCGCAGTTGGAGGCCTGTCAGTCGAGCGGCATCAGCGCAATCCTCTGTGACCTGCCCAATATCGGCAAGACCTTCACGGCCCGGCACTATGTCAAGACCCACCCCAACGCCATATACATCGACTGCTCACAGGTGAAGACCAAGCTCAAGCTCGTGCGCAAAATTGCCGCCGAGTTCGGTGTCGATAGCAAAGGCCGGTACTCGGATGTGTATGAAGACCTCGTTTACTACCTTGGCTCCATCGACTGTCCCCTCATCATTCTTGACGAGGCCGGAGACCTTCAGTATGAAGCCTTTCTCGAACTCAAGGCATTGTGGAACGCCACCGAGAGATGCTGCGCATGGTACATGATGGGAGCAGACGGTCTCAAGGAGAAAATCAACCGCTCCATCGAGTGCAAGAAGGTCGGCTACACCGAGATGCTCAGTCGCTATGGTGATCGCTACAGCAAGGTTACGCCGGACGACAACAAAGAGCGCACCAAGTTCCTCATCGAACAGGCGCGGATCGTTGCCAAGCTCAATGCGCCGGAAGGTGCCGATGCCGGGGAAATTGCCCGGAGAAGCGGCGGAGGTCTGCGCCGAGTATATACCGAAATCGAAAAACTCAAAAGGCAATAATGGATTTCAAAATAAAAGTCACGTTTGCGGACGGTAGCCGGAGAATACTTAAAGATCCGTCAGAGTTGACAAAAGCGAACAAGCGGAGAGAGATTCGCGTGGTCTTTCAGGACGGCAAATACATCGACCTTCATTTAGGTCGCGTATGCCCCAAGTTGGGCATCGTAAAGGTCAACACCTTCGGACTTTTGCCTGAAGGTATCAAGTTAGGAAAAATCATGGGATGGTGCTATAAGTTCCCCCATAAAACCTCAAAACGTAAAAAAATATGACAGTGCTTGAACAACAATATATGAATTCGGTGATCAGTATCAATCGAATGATGCGCAAGGCGCAGGATGCTGAACCCGATTGGGAACAGCGTCGATATGAGATAGCGTTTGCTGTCTATATGGAACGCAGAAAACTCTTGACATCAAGAGAGGATGATGTTAAGGACGCTGTAGCAGAGGCAGATTTGCTTATTGCGGAACTGAAAAAGACTCAAGAGAAGAAGTAACGATGGCCAAGCGAGCATATAGTCCGAAAGAGGTTCTTGCCAAGACCTATAAAACCTTGCCGTGGGGTGAGAGGTGGAGCCGACCATTTGGTTTCCCGACCACCAACGAGGCATGGTTCATCAGCGGCGCGTCCGCATCCGGCAAGAGTAGCTTTGTGATGCAGCTCGCCAAGGAACTCTGCAACTACGGAATGACACTCTACTGTTCCTTCGAGGAAGGTGTGAGCCAATCTTTCAAGGAGCGTGTCGAGCGATTCAAGATGGGCGATGTGCAAGGTCGGTTCCGGGTTGCAACGAGCGATACCTATGATGAGCTTATAGAGCGACTTGCCAAACCCAAGAGTCCTCATTTTGTGATTGTGGACAGCTTTCAGGTGGCAGGGTGGACATACGACCAAGCAAAGCAGCTGATAGACCGTTTCCCGGCAAAGAGTTTCATCTTCATCTCGCAGGAACACAAAGGTCAGCCAATGGGCAAAGCCGCCGTGCGCCTCCGCTACATAGCCGGAATCAAAGTCCGGGTGGTAGGTTATAAGGCATTTTGCCAAGGACGATTCACCGAAGACCCCGGCAGCTATTATGTGGTGTGGGAAGAAGGCATTTTAAGGACCTCAAACAATCTCGGATAATGAGTAAGAAAAGTGAAATAATAATGCTTGAGCCGGAGGGACGCATTCGCAAGGAGGGATTCAGCTCCCGGCCAATGACCTGTCCTTATTGCCACGGCAGAGGATACTTCCCACCCACAAAGCATCAGCCTTGGGAGACGATGTGTCCCGACTGTGAGGGGTCCGGCGAAGTCATAGCCTTGGTGACGATAGATTGGAAACCGAATAACACCAACTGATATGGAAGACAAGATTGAAATCGGCGACATTGTCGAAGTGACAGGCGGAGACAGGGGCTATGTGGCGGCCATCAGGGACTATGGCACCCATATGGTGTACTTCATTGAGACGGGACAACTCCTGAAACTCCCGGTAAAGAGAGAGTGGATCAAGCTTATTCAAAAACAACCCGAATAAACAATAAATAAAATGGCACAAAACATCAATCAGGTCTTTCGTCAGTTAGGACGAACCGAAAAAGCCCAATTCATCGAGGCTCATCTTGAGCTTGCCTCTGAACGGGCAATCGCAGATTATGTGGGCACATATTTCTTAGGAGTGGCAAAGCACCTCCCTGAGGAGACTCTGATGGCAATGCTTCAATACAAACAGGAACAGACCAAAGACAATGAAGCAGCAGGTGAGTAACTTCGGTCGGTTCTACACCGCGATACGGGAGATGAACCCCATCGGAGACCGTGACGAGGTCAAGCGCAGCCTCGTGCTTCAGTACACGGATGGCCGCACCGAGAGCCTGAGGGAGATGACCCGGGCGGAATACGACCGATGCTGCGCCGACCTGGAGCGCGGAACCGGAGGCCGGGAGAAGCTCCGCAAGGAGCGCAGCGCGACACTCCACCTGATGCAGCGCATGGGGGTCGACACCTCGGACTGGGAACGCGTCAACGCCCTGTGCCGCGACCCGAGAATCGCGGGCAAAGAGTTCCGCCGCATCACCGACAACGAACATCCCGGGCTCCGGGCCAGACTCCGCGCGATAGGGCGAAAGGGAGGGTTCCGGGGACAGCCCGGACGGCAGGAGGCCCCGCAACAACCAGCCGGGACAATGACCGTCAGGGTCAGTCCGGTCGGACAGGCATGAGCGCCAATGACACAAACGACATACGACACAAACCATAAAAACAAAGAGACGATATGGAACAGGTAGAAATGACCGCCTTGGAGCGGGAAGAGTACGAGGCCTTCAAGGCCGAGCGTGAGAAGAAGCGCCGGGAGCAGCAACGCAAGGAGCAGCTGCGCCAGTACGCGGAGATGGTCGACGAGGAGGTGGCGACCACCATCCCCCAGCTCCGCGAGGTGAGCGACATGCTGAGGCAGGTCAAGGAGACCGTGTTCGGCAACTTCAAGACCATCCTGGCCATGAAGGCGGAGATAACAGGCGTGAGGACCGACAGCCAGTTCAGCCACACGTTCACCAACTCCGACGGCACATTCAGGCTCATCCTGGGGGTGAACACGCTGGACGGTTACCGCGACACCGTAGAGGACGGCATAGCGATGGTCAAGGGCTACATCGAGAGCCAGGCCAGGGATGACGCCACCAAGGCCCTGGTCAACGCCGTGCTGCGCCTACTCAGCCGCGACAGCCAGGGCAACATCAAGGCCAGCCGGGTGCTGCAGCTGCGCAAGATGGCGGAGGAGAGCGGCGACGAGCGGTTCCTTGAGGGAGTCCGCATCATAGAGGCCTCCTACCAGCCCACCGTCAGCAAGAAGTTCATCCGCGCCCAGTACAAGGACGACGAAGGCGCCTGGCGGCCGATACCGCTGGGAATGACAGACGTAAACTGAAAAAAACACGACACCATGATCAGAGAGATAACAAGACCACCGAAAATCGCGCTGTGCCGCCATTGCCACGGCACCGGCGCGGTGCCCGGGGACGAGCCCGGGGAGACCCATGTGTGCCTCCAGTGCGAGGGTAGCGGCCGTGTGACCGTGAGCTGCGAGATGACCCTCGACATCAGGCCGTACAAACCAAGACACAAGGATCCACCAAGAATCATCTGACGCACGATGGCGGAAAAGCGCGGAATGTCATACAGGAAGCGCGTCGAGGAGATAAACCGGATATATGACCGCTACGCCCGCAGCGGGCTGAGCAACCGCGAGATTTGGCGCAGGTACATATATCCGGCCTACTGGATCAGCGAACGCACCTTCTACAACATCATGAACGCCACGGCGGGGCCTGAGGGCCCGGTCGTGGCGTCTGACGCGCCAAGCCTGTTCGACATACTCGATGACGAATCAGACAAAACAGAAACGACATGACAGACATAAGCATGCAGATTCGTGAAGTGTTCCGCCGCATACTCAAGGACATAGCGGTCGATGTCAAGGATGAGTTCGACCGGAACTTCGAGCGGCAGGCCTTCTTCTCACAGGCGTGGCAGAGGCGCACAAGCCCCACGCGTCCCGGCGGCCACATCCTCGTCGACACCGGAGACCTGAAAAAAAGCATCCGCAGCGAGGTCCGCGAGAACAGTGTGGTGTTCGTCTCCGACCATCCAGCGGCAGCCATCCACAACGAGGGGGGCGAGATAGTGGTGACCCAGAGGATGAAGAGGTTCTTCTGGTGGAAATACCGCCTGGCCACCGGGGCATTCGGCCGCAAGAAGGACGGTTCCCTGCGGAATGACAAGCGCAACCGTCAACTCACGGACGAGGCCCTGTTCTGGAAAGCGATGGCGCTCAAGAAGCCCGGGAGCAAAATCAGGATACCGCAGCGCCGGTTCCTGGGGAACGCCCCGGAGGTGGAGGCCGCTGTCCGCCGGATAATCGAGGACAACCTCACCGAATACGTCAACAATATAGACTTCAACATCAAATGAAAACCCTGACAATAAAAATTCCGACCTCATTCAAGGAATGGAAAAACTGGGTCACTGAACGAGCGAAAAGTCGCAGACGCCACAATGAAGATGTTCTGTGGGACTTTGCGCAGGCGATCTCAGAAGAAGCTTTCTCAAATTATTGGAAAAATGACGTGTCAGAAATAATGAAAAAGGATATATTCCGTTTGGGCGGCAATTCCAAACTTACCAAGTTATACTTTGAAGCTAAAAATAAATTGAAATGAGAGAGGAATTATACCGTAAACTTAAATCCCGACTCGAGGCACTGTGCATAGATGTCGATGGTGTTTATTTCGATGCAATGACAGAAGATATGATAGATGCCGATTGCATAGAGAAAGACCGGGCCATAAGGCACATCGACCTGTGGAACCACAATGTCGAGTTCATCGAGCAGGAGACACCCTGGGAACGTCCGGCGGTGTTCATCGAGTTCGTGCCGTTCAAATGGAACGCCATAGTGCCCGGCGTGGAATACCGCGCCGAACCGCTGATAAACCTACATGTGGTCACAGACTGGGTGGACCAGGAATCCGACATCGGCCATTTCCGGCTGCTCGACAAGATACACGAGCTGCTTGCCGGGATGTCCGGGAAGACCTTCTTGGAGCTTGACATCGACAGTTCCACCACCAACCACAACCACGAGGAAATCGTGGAGAACATCGAGACCTACACCTGCGTCGGTTTCCGGAGGCTGGGGCAATGACGATAAACGCGCTTTGTGGCGCATAAACAACTGGAGCCGTCAATCTGATTGGTTGACGGCTCCAGTTGCGTCCTGGGGGGCTTAAAACGGCCTCAGGCGGCGTTGTCCGGAGAATTGGCAGGAGGAGTGTACAGCATTATGTCTGTGTAGTGGGCGTTGTGATTCATCGTCGCGTTGAATTCCTTTCGCCGGCAACGGACGAAAGGATTGCCGAGTGAAGGATTGCGTCCCATCCATTCGCACAGCTCCACGAGGCTTGACTTCTCCGAGGTGAAGTAAACAAAATCCTGGCCTGGAAGCACGGAAAGCACATCAAGATAATCCGCAAGCCGCCAATGCATGTGGTAAGTACCGACCTCCGTGGAGAGATACGGCGGGTCCACCAGGAACACGACCCCGGGAGTATCCTTGAAACGCTCGAAAAGTTCGCGGTAGTCACACGAGACAATCTCCAGGCCGGCGAGATAATCCTGGCATTCGGCATATCCGGCCTTGCGCACATTGTTGTAGAGTGTCTCCTTGCGCATCTCGTCGATTGACAGCTTGTACTTCATCGAGAACATCAATGATGACGACAAGGTTATGAAATCGACATAACCATTCTCCTTCTCTTCCTGCTCGAGTAGTGAGAAGATACGCTCCCGGGCATCACCTGTTATCGGCTTGTGACGGCCGACCCCGGCGGCTATGGGCCGTATCCGCTCGAGCAGGAGGTTGGTGCGGGGGATGTTCTCTATCCTTTGACGGTAGTTGTCGAAATCGTTGTAAATTACGCGGGATTCCGGATGATGGTGCTTTACCAAATGCGACAGCAGTCCTGAGCCGCCGAAAAGGTCGACAAACACCCTGTCTGCCGGATATTGTCTTATGACCTCGATGAAATGCTTTGCGAACATGCGCTTCTGCCCCATGAATGGCAACGGGGCAGACATATATGGGCGGCTCATACGTTCAATTCAAATTTTATGGTCTCCTCGCCGGCAAGGAGACGGCGCGTCGACTCAAGGTTGTTATCGTAGATGTGAACATTCCCCAGGAACAGGGTGATGGACTTTAGAGGAAAGTCAATATGCCTCGCCATCAGGTAAAGATGGTATATGTCCGCCGGCAGTCCAATGTTGGCATCGGAACTGCGCTGGTATGCCGACACGACAAGTTCTCCCGCATCAATCTGGAACTGGACGAGTGACAGGCACGGTGTCTGGTTGCTTTCAACCTCGGTGGCGCCGAGGAACAGCACATAGTTTTTCGATGGCCTCCGTTCGGTGTTTATCCTGGCCAGCAACGGCGGCAGCTTCTCAAAATATGTGGGATAGCTGTTGACCAAGATTGACCCGCAGTAATCCCACCAGTTTATTCCGGCCTCGTGGTATTTCTCAACCGAGCGCTCCCCGTTCATGAAGAGTCGCAATTCCGACTGGAGCTTCTTCCTGGCAAGCTTGTGCCCTTCGAAGATGTCAAGCAGGTCGGTCGGTGTCAACGACAGCTGCTCATTAAGGAGGTATGTTATGTCACCCTTGCGGTTGGACTGATGTTTCCCGGTGTCAAGAATCCTCCTGAGAATCTGGTGGTATTTGTTTGTGGCCATGGTGTGGTGTTGTTGATGAGCCGCAAAGGTAGCACTTGCCGCGATGCCACACGACATTAAACAACCCGTTCATACTGTCGCATGGCTGCAGTCTTTCCGGAACCGCTTAACCAGGCTGTAGACTTTCCGCTCGCTCACCCCGTATCTTCCGGCGAGCAACGCCACGGCATAGGACACCTTCTCGCCCGCATTGACCATATTGTTGAAGTCAACAAAAAGGCCGACATATTGGGTGTCCTCAAGACGGATACCGTACTTTTTGAGCCGGGTCAGGAGTTCCCGGTTAAAATTAAGGATTTCAAACACAGTCATGTCAAGGATATTTCGTAAATTTGCAACGTCTCACTTATTAAAACTACATCGTCACATTCAGCGACCGGAACGGCTTAATGCCCCCGGCGGTCGCTGAATGTGACGATGTTGTTAAAAGTAAGTGAGACGACTATTTAACAAGCCGGGGGCATTTTTATTTGCCCCCGGAAAAGTTCTGGATTAAAACTCGATCATATGCCGGTCAGAATTCGAGACCGATTCCCCCGAGCAATGTGTGGCGTGTCACCCCGAGGTTCACAATGAGCTTGCGGTGGTTGAACACCAGATGTGCCCCGTAATCAAACTTGTACTCCAGCTCCGTGGTTACCTTGTTGGTCATTCCTGTGGGACGTCCATACGCGTCATAAGTGAAATCCCAGTCATAACCATCGGTGTGGGCTTCTCCCACCCCAACCATACCTAAGACCGGTATGATACGGAATGCTTTTACAACCGGAATCTGGTAGCCGGCATGGAACATGAATGAGGCATCCTCGTTCCAAGTGTCGAGATGCGGGTCATCCTTATGTGTCGAGCCAAGCCACCCTATAGTGACATGTATACCCCGGACTGTCGCTCCGAAACTCATCAGCCCAACATCCCCGGAAGGAGAATAGCCGCCATTCAGTGAGATGTTCCATTTGTGATTGACCGTCTTGAAAGGGAACCAGTCGGTAGCGGCCGCCGAGAAGTGGAGCGCCAGCACCATAAGCAGAATTGTGATTTTTTTCATTGGTTTATTTTATTGAAGAATGAATTGGATTGCCCAAGCAATGGAGTGATTGCCCTGTCTGGGGCAAAGTTAATGAAATTTCCCATCAAATTCCCGGAATCAGGACAAATTTATTCCATAAACTTTTGTATTTCAGGAATTGTTTGTACTTTTGCAATAACGATTCCGTAGCTAATGACTACCGACTCGTTGCAGAAGGAGGAATGAGGAATCATTCCTCCGACTTTTTATACAGAAGCCTGAGGTGTCCACGCTCATTCAGCCATACTTCTGTTATTGTATGACCGTCTTTCAGCCGTTGATTAATCACTCGCTTCATATAAGCGTCTGTTAAATCCGGTTTATCGATGATGATGCGGTCAGATTGCTTCATTCCATGATTAATCATATTTGAGAATGCCCGTTTAGGATTGTCAGTGGTGAACCCTTCGTGTTCATACCAATAATCACCAATTTTCAGGTCAGGGCATTTCCCATAATAGGCGGTGCCGCGCAGAGAGCCATACACGCAGTCATATTCGAATTTGGAAGGACGCGTCATCTTGGGGGTCAGGGAGACCCTCGCGCCATCCTTTGCGAAAAACTTGGCCACCTGCATCAGCCGGTTGAAATCGCTGTCCGCCCTGTTCACCAGATGACTTATCTCAATTGAGCCTTTGCCGTGCGGTATAGTCTCACCACGCAGCTGCTCGCATTGATGAACCAGCACACAAGCCCTGCACACCTCGTTGTCGGGTATGAAGGCGGCGAGTTTACCGCCATTGCCCCCCTTTGACACCGGGCAGGTCGAGCACCGCCGGATGGTGTAGGGGTTGTAATCCGGCACCGACTTCCGCTCCATCCCGGCGTTGAACCGGAAAATCCCCTTGGTGTCGTGGCGCAGGGCCTCCTCCCCGAGACGCATGGCCTCATCGTGGTCCGTGACCGGATACCTCGACTTGAGCACCTGCACCACGTCACAGCGGCAGTTATGGACTATGCCAGGTGGTATCACATATGACTCATCGACATCAACAGAAAGGTTGTAGACTTTCAATTCCGACTTTTTTAATATAACTTTGGCCTCAACAACATTGTAACGGGTATGAAGAAAGGTACGTCGCAGGAAATCAAAGACAGAATTGAAGCCATCGAAGGCATGGATGTGAGGGATGCCGCGGAAAAACGGTATCTGGTGGAGAGGCGCAGCTTCAGATGGCTTGCCGTCCACTGGAATGTGAACGGGCGGACAGTTGGGCGCGTACTCCGGGAACACGGCATCAGAATCCGGCATGGCGGGGAAGCGGTCGCAACGCAATGGATTGACAATCCCGCAAGAAGAGCCGCAGCCGGGGCAAACCTCGCTTCCGTCAACCACACGCTTGCCAAAAAAGGGCTTCACGTGCGCCAAGGCAAGACGAAAAGCGACAGCGACCTTGTGCGCGGCGTCTCGGAGAAGCTGAAGACATCCTCCTCGTTTTTCAGGGAGGGGACGAAGAGGAAGGCCATCAGGAACAGCATTGCCGCCAGACGGGCCCATCCCGAGAGGATGAGCGCGCTGAGAACCGACCTGAGCAAAGCGGAGACGCTGCTGCTCGAGCACCTCCTCGCAATGGGGCTTCAAGTCGAGGTTCGCCACCTTTGCGGCATATACGTCGTTGATTTCATCATCCCCGAATTGGGGATAATCATCGATTGCCAGGGCCGCAACCGGTTTCCTCTTTCTTTTGAGAGAAACAAGGCAATACTTGAGAATTGCCGCGGTGTTGTGTATTGCGTTAACGGATATGTCCACAAGGGAAACTTCTCCCACCTGGACGAGTATGTCTCCAGGCTCAAGGCAACCGGCGGCGACCCATCCCCTGTGGGTAAGGAAACGGTGATTCTGGGTGCATGTGGCCCGCGACCTTTCGGTGATGACACGGACAAGTTCCTCGTTCACCGGTTTGGTGTGCGTTCCAATCACGGAGCGATACTGACCGCTGCCGCCGACAACGGTCATTCCTGACGAGATCCTTTCGATAGGCATCCACCCCCTGTCGGTCAGCACCGGTGTCCCGGCAACGAAACAGTTCCATCCGTTCGGCGGGTAGAAGTCCCGCCAGAACGGGTCCGAGGGAGGAAGCGTCACCCGGTCGAGGGCGGCGTGTTCGGGGCGCACATGGTCGTCGCGCTGGGTGCGGTACTGCAGGTTGTAACGGTCACCATCCTTGACGAACTCCTCCCACTTGGCGGCCGCCCTGGCCGAGGCGTTGACGAAATTGTACTCCGCCCGCAGGTAGTTGGCGTTGTAGGTCTCGTCTATCTTCCGGACATCGTTCAAGAACCGTCCGAACGGTTTCCGTTCGCCGTTCTCATCGATGAGCGAAGGGAAAGCCTCGTTGAGCTCGTGGAACGCCTTCATCCCCGAGAATATGTAATTCGACCTGCTGAGGCCACGGCGCATGGCATCCGACATCCCGACCCTGGCCACGGAGAGATCGAGCGCGGCGGCGTGGGCGTTGACGAACTCCTGGACGGCCGGTTCCAGGATGACCTCCACGCGCAGCTGTCCCCCCTTCTCCTTGAAAAGGACCTTCATCATGCCTCCGAACAGTGACGACAGACGCTTGCCCACCTCATCCGGCGGGGCGGCGAGCGTGGCCAGTCCCGGGCAATCGCCAAGGATGGCGGCGTAACGGCGGTGAAGCCCCTCGTAGTCAGAGGGGCCTAATCGAAAAAATTCTTCCCGGGCTTCCCCTTGTCTCCGTTGTCCCCGCCGTCATCAGCTCCAGGCAAAGCCACCGGATTACGGCGCTCGCCCACCGGCATCCCGTACTTGTCGGCGAAATAGGAGGGATCCACCTCGTACCGGTCGGCGATCATCGTCTCGTACGCCACCTGCTGCTCCGGGGTGTAATCGACGGCGTCGTTCCACTCGAAGCGCAGCCCCCTGACCGGGAACCCATGCAGGATCATCAGAGGTATAAGCTGGTTGTTGATGATGTCACGCAGCATGTCGCGGTCCGACTCCACGAGGTTCATGAACACCTTCAGGTGGGTCTGGGACTGCGACAGCGACGAACCGTCCTCGATGGTCATTGTCTGCCCGATCACGAGCTTGGACAGCTCCGAGTTGGCCCGGCTTATGCGCTTGTCGTAGACATTGAACGCGTCACCCTTGCCTGACTCCACGAACTGTATCTCGGTCTCCATCCCGGTGACCACACCCTGGTTCGCCCCGGCGTCATATATCATGTCCTGGAGCCGGCGGAACTCCTGCGGGTCGCGCGTGGCCGTCCGGGCGATGCGCCAGGGCATCCCGAACACCTCCGCGAAGCAGTCCCAGAAACTCATCGCGTGCTTCTTGGGGATTGTGTGCAGGGCGGCCTTCAGCAGCAGCCCGAGGTCGTCGGGACGCCCGGCCTCGATGAGCCAGTCGCACCAGGGCCGTTCCCGGTACTCGATCCCGGACTCCCAGTTCAAGCCCTGGCGCTGCAACACACGCCCCTTCTCCGGGACGACATGCTTGCGCGGGATGAGCGTCACCCCGGAGAATGAGGGATGGCCGTCACCGTCCGTGACGACATCCCCCAGCTCCACCAGGGAATGCCCGTACCATATCGACTCCAGGCACAGGCGGCAAAGATCCTTGAACCAGGACTGGTCGAATAGATGCGCGGCCTCCTCGTCGGCCACCCCGTCACGACCGACAAGCTTGAACGAGCGCGACATGACGAAGCCCACCCGCTGCTGGATGCAGCCGGACAGATGGGAGTCGGTCATCGCGTCACGGTAGATGTCGTAAAGCTTGCGGCGGTCTGGATGGCGCGGGTCTATGGCGGCCTGCCACGCGGTGCGCCAGTCGGCTACATCGTTCCTGGTCAGGAACTCCGCGTAACGGTGCAGCTCCATCACGATGGACGCCCGCTTGTTCATATTGGAAATCAGCTCTTTCCTTGCCTGCCGCTGTCGGGTCTTGTTTGATTTTCGGCTCATTAATGTCTTGTGATTGGTTGTTATGCAGTGTGTCCCCACGCGGGGCGTCACCAGTCGTGCCTGAGTCTGGGGGATGAGCGGAACGACGTGCCGAAGCCCTCCGCCCCTCCGGCGGCCGTGGCCCCGGGCAGGTCCGGGATTATCCTTCCCGACTGCACCCCCTCGAGCCATCTTATGGCCCGGTCATACCGTTCCCGGCGTATCTCGATTCCCATTTTCTGGGGCAATGAGGCCGCCAGGTGGTAAAGCGCGATGTCGGCGGTGTAGGCCACGATGAGACGGTTGCGGGCATCCCCGGTCCTGGAGAAAATCTCCACAGTGTCGTAAACCGGGCGCAGGTAGCCAGCTACCTCCTCGACGGCCACGGTCACGGCCGACTCTATATTCTCGGGAGACGCCTGGGCGACGGTCTTCAGGGCCGCCCCGTCAATCACCATCCTGAAATCTTCCAGATTGATAAACATGTCACCATGAGTTTTTGGGCGAGCGACGCGGAATCGCCACCGGTTTGAAAGTCTGTTGCCTGGTGTGGCGCTGCAGGTACCATATGGCCCCCTCGTCCGCGTCAGGGGCGTCGTCATGCGCCCTGGAGCCACGCTCGAGCGCCAGTGTCTGCTCGATGCCGACCTGCATGTCCGGCGACCCCCTGAGGGCCGCGTTGTACCACACGCATCCCCGTTCCCAAAGCGGGGACACCGCCTCGATGCGCTGCACCTTCTCCGGCTTGCTGCGCTTGTCGGGAAGTATGGGGAGCTGGTAACCGCGCAGGTACCCCTCAGCGGCGAACTCGTCGAGTATGATGTCCTGCATGAAATTGGCCTCCATGAAGAAAGACACGGCCACGCGGTCGCGGACGCGCTCATACAGGTCGTAGAGCCACCTGACCATCCCGGAGACGGTGTCCTGGCGGACGTAGGTGTCAATGAGGTGCAGCTCCGTCCCGATCTTGCCCCAAAGGCGGCACGCCTTGTAGTCATTGGCCGTGGTGGACTTGAACGACGGGTCGGTGTAGCACACGAGCATGTCATACTTCTCCAGGGACGGCATCTTCTTGTACCGTATCCATTCGTGGCGGAATATGGTGCCGTCCGTGATCGGGTTGTGCATCATCTCCTTCTCCCACGCCCTGTACCCCATGAAATCCTTGACGGCCTGCGCCTCCTCCTTGGTCCACTTATCGGCCCATACCGGGTTCCCGTCGCGGTCGACGGCCTTCACCTCTGACACATGCACCCCCTTCGAGGCGGCGATGTTGGCAAGCACCGATTTTTTGGAGATAAGGTTGCCGACCATGATGAAGCGGCCGCGTCCCACGTCGAGAGCTCCGAACAGCGCCTCCTTCACCCAGTCGGTAAGTTCCTTGACGCGCTTCTCGTTGCGGCAGAGCTCATCGTCATCCAGGTCATCGATGACGATATAGTCCGGACGCGCCTCACGGTCACGCAGGCCACGCGGCGACTGCCCGCGTCCCACGGCGAGGAACTTCGCTCCACCCTTTGTCTTGAACTCCCCCTGCAGCCACAAGCCGAGGTTCTTCTGTTCCCCGAAATCGGCGATGAGCTTCTGGTTGTATTCCAGCTCCGCCTGGAGGTCGCCGAGCAGACGGCTGGCGCTGTCCTCGGACTTGCCGACGGTGACCATGAAATTGATGAGCCTCTTCGGCTGGAAAATCAGCCAAAGGGGGATGAACACGCCGATGTGGGTGGATTTGGCGTGGCCGCGCGGCCATTTGAACACCGCCTTCAGGTCTGGCGTGTCCTTTATCTTGAGCGCCGCCTTGGTGTGGAACGGCGCATTGTGTATCATGCGGATGACCTCCCCGGTTGTCTTGTCGCGCAAGGTGAGGTAATGGGCGAAGTAGTACTCGCAGAATTCGTCGTAATTGGAGAGGAGACGCCTGACGCGGCGTTCCTTCTCGGCCGGCGACTCCTTCACGACGGACAAAGAAGCCGCCGTCAATGCCTGGACATCGCGGCAGTGTTCCTTCCACCGCGCGAACGCCTCCTTCTGCTCCTTTGTCAGTTTAGTCACCATGACAAACAAGCGCCCCCTTGTTGAATGACTCGATGAGGAAGCTGTCCTGGAGCTTGTTCACCTTCTTGATGAATTCCAAGGTCACCTCCGGGTCGGTCTTGGCACGGAACTTAATGTATCCGGAGAACGCGGTGAACACCTCTATGGCGGCCACGACGTTGGCCTGCGACTTGTCAAGCTTGTCGATGGCCGCTGTCAGCTTGGAGAGCTTGTCCCCGAGACTGTCGATCATCCCGAGGTCGCCCGAGGCGTTGACCTTGTCAAGGAGGGTGCTGGTCACCAGCAGAAGTTTCCGGATCAGCTCGGGACGCGAGATGGTCTGGGCCGCGCGGGTCTCCTTCCAGCCTCCTCCCGTGCACCATTTGGATATGGTGGCCCTTGAGACGCCGGTCATCTCGGCAATCTCGGCCTGGTCCTTCCCGGAGAGGTACAATGTCCGGGCGAGGTCTTTTTTCTTTTCGAGTTCTGCTTTCGTCATGTCAATGGTGTGTAGGCGTTTCCGCCCTGCAAAATTGGGAAGTTCAGGGGCGCGGTCAAAAAAAGTGTGCAACCGTTGCACACTTCTATGCAACCGTTGCACACTTTTTTGGAATGTGGCGCGCCAATCTCCAACTTTGCGCCACGGAATCATTATCGCACATCACATGAGCAGAGTAAGACTGACAAACGACACGCTCAACAGCTACGGCTACCGCGTCCTCACCGACGGGGTGGACATCTCCCAGTACGAGCGCAACCCGATACTCCTGTACATGCACAACCGGGGCAAGGCCATCGGTCTCATAAAGGACATAAAAAGGGAGAACGGCGAGATAACCGGGGAGCCTGTCTTCGACGAGGCCACCGAGCTGTCCTGCCAGTGCAAGAAACAATGGGAGTTCGGCTCGCTGAGGATGGTGAGCATCGGCTTCGAGGTGATAGAGACAAGCGAGGCCCCGGAGCACCTCGTGACCGGCCAGCGCTACGCCACGGTCACCAAGTCACGCCTCATAGAGGTGTCGCTCGTCGACATCGGCGCCAACAACGACGCCATCCGCCTGCACAGGAACGGACAGCTTATCACGCTGGGTGACGGAGGAGAATGCCCCCTCCCCATCCTTGAACATAAACCCAACAACAATCCACAAATGGACATCAAGACACTCGCCCTGCAACTGGGCTTGCCGGAAACGGCAGACGAGGCGGCCGTCAACGCCAAACTCGCCGAACTCAAGTCGTCGAACGACGAGGCGGAAAGGATGCGTGAGGAGAACGACAAGCTCAAGCTCGCGCAGCTCACCACGGCCGTCGACGCGGCAGTCGCGGCAAAGAAAATCCCCGCTGACAAGAAGCAGCATTTCATCGACCTCGGCAAGAAGGTCGGCATCGACGACCTCAACGCCACCCTGGACGCGATGTCCCCGGCCATGAAGCTCAGCGGCGCCATCTCCCCGGAATCCACCCCGGATGGCGGGGGTGAACCTAAAAAAGGCCCCTGGGAACTGCGTATGGATGAGATCCGCGCCAAGCTCAACAAGTGACAACCCAACATCCCATCAACAATGGCAATCAAAGTAGACAACACCAATTACAACGGCGAGGTTCTGGAGAAAATCCTGACCGTCGCCACCACGGGCAACGAGCTCGTGGAGAAAGGCCTCATCCACGTCATCCCCGGCGTGGAGAAGAAACTCGGTGTCCCCCGCATAAAGACCGGCAAGATGCTGCAGAAGCGGAAGGAGGATCCCCAGGTGTCCGACGCCAAGGGGGATTTCAACTACTCCGAACAGACCCTGGAACCCCATGACTTCATGGCGTTCGCCACCTTCAACCCGCGCTCGCTCGAGCATATCTGGCGGCCGTTCCAGCCCAAGGGGAACCTCGTGTTCGCCCAGCTTCCCCCGGAGGTCCAGAACAAGCTCCTGGACTCCCTTTCCAAGCAGGTCCAGTTCGAGCTCGGATGGCATTATGTCAACGGCGAGTATGCCGAGGGGGATGATGACGAGAAGCTCATGAACGGCATCCTCACCCAGGCGGCGAAGGCGGCCGACTATATCTTCGTCGACGTCTCCAAGGCCACCACGATGAAGGACAGGCTCAGGGCCATCCGTTCAGGAATCCCCACGGCCATGCGTGAAAATCCCAAGCTGCGCTTCATCATGAGCGTCGAGGATTTCGACACATATGACGACGAGCTGACCGACCGCGAATCCAAGAACGCGGACGAGACCAAGACCAACCGCAAGCGCTTCAAGGACATCACCATCGAGACCGTGGCCTCGTGGCCCAAGGGTGTCATCGTGGCCACATTGTGTTCCCCTGACCCCGACGGCAACCTCTTCGCCGCAGTCAACCTCCAGAACGACGAGAGCGTCATCCAGATTGACAAGATCTCCAACGCCAGCGAGCTCTACTTCTTCAAGCTTCTCATGAAGGCTGACACCAACATCGCCTTCGGGGAGGAGTTCGTGGTGGCCGATTTCCGCGCGAACCCCAAATTCTCAGAAAGACAGCCTGCCGGCGGCCAGGATGCCGGAGACGGGGAATGACACCATTCAGTGAACCTTAAGAAACAAGACGATGTCACTCAGTGAGATCCTGAACATATGTCTCGGAGGCGGCCTTGTCGCCCTCATATTGGCGATGGCCACCATGAGGGCGACCATCCGCGAGGCCAACGCCAAAGCTGAAAAGGCCCGGGCGGAAGCCGAGCAGGCAAAAGCCGACGCGGAGGCGGTCAGGATAACCAACGCCGGGAGCGCCACGCGTGTGCTGATGGAGAACATCGTCAACCCTCTCAAAGAAGAACTCCATGCCACAAGAGACAAACTTTCGGCCACGGAAGGCATCCTGGCCTCGATACAAAAGGAACTGGCCTCGACCAAAAGGGCTGTCGCCCGGCTGTCACGGGCTGTCGAGTCCGCAAACAATTGTCCTCATGCTGATGACTGCGTTGTGCTTCGCAGGCTGCGCCGCGAGCAAAGAGAGCAGCGCGCAGCAATCGGAGTCGGCACGGGTGGTGGAAATCCACGACACTGTATCCGCGATGAGACGGCTGACGACAACGGAGACAATCCCGGAGAGCCGGGTGAGCCTGACGGTGAGTCTGGACAGCCTCCGTAAGCTTCCCGAGGGGGCGGCATACAGGAAAAGCAACGACCGGGCGCATCTGGAAGCCACCCACAAGGATGGCGTGATCTACATCACCGGCACCTGTGACAGCCTCCAGCGCCTGGTGGAGTTTTACGAGGAACTCTACCACACCGCACGGGACTCCCTCGACCAGATGAACCAGACCTTCCTCAAGGAGCAGCATAAATCGACATCTATAACACCATATCTTGATGTCCTATTATTGATGTTCGGGTGTATTATCGGAACATTGTCAACAATTTACATAGCAAAAGACAAAATCTTCAGGAATGAATAAGAATTTCATGTACGGCATCGGCAGGCTCACCATCAATGGATTCGAGGTGGGCTACATCGAGAAGAACTCATTCGATTTCGGGGGGAAGGAGCCCGAGAGTGTCGACATCGAGGCCGAGCAGGTGCCTGACGCACCGGTGCTTTCAATACCGCAGAAGAACGGCACGATAGAACCATCCTTCAACCTCATACAGCTCAACTACGAGAACATACAGAAGACCCTTGGGGGTGAGCTTGTCAAGACGGGTGATGTTGTCACCGGCTGGGAAGCCCCCTCCAAGCTCATAGACACCTCCGGAGAGTGCGTCATAGATCTCCGGAGCGGACAGCGCGTCACCATCTTCAATGGCAAGGTAATCGCCAACCTTTCCGGGAAGCTCTCTCTTACCGAGGTGGCCAAGATTGCCGTGAAACTCAAGGTGCAGAAACCCGAGAACGGGGGTGCCCCTTACACCATCACCGACATTCCCGAAAACGAATAACCGATGGATGACTCCATGGCCAGAGCGATACAACGCGAGGCCGCCGAAGCCCTCCTGGATGCCGGGATCTCGATTCCCCTCAAGGAATTCAAGCTCCCGCTCCGGAAGCGCCCGGTGCGGCTTCGCGTGACGCTCCGGAGACCCCGGCTTTCCGGGCTGATACGCTTTGCGCGGCTCTACCTCTCGATGGGGGTGACAGCCTCCGCGATGGAGGGATTCGACAAGGAGCAGCAGATGCGCTTCCTGGCGGCCCATGGCCATCAGGTCTGTCGGATGCTCGCCTGCGCAATCTGCGTCGGCCCTGTGAGGAGCCTCTTCACGGGGGCGGTGGCGTGGTTCATCCGGCACAGCATGGAGCCGCGTTTCCTGTTCGCCGCCATGCGCAAGTTCGTGAGTCTGACGGGGACCGACCATTTTATACCTATTATCAGATCGGCGGAGAGGATGAATCCGATGAAGCCGAGGCTGAGCCGGGAAGCGACGGGGAGTTAAGGAGCCGACACAGAGGCTCCCATAGCCCCTTCGGATTTGTGTGGCAGGTGGCCGCCGCCACCGGGTGGAGCGTGCCTCATATCCTTGACAAGGTCAACTACCAGACACTGGTGATGATGCTCAGCGACGCCCCGAGGTACGTCGGCGCAAGCAGGAAAGGAGCGTCAGCGCCATCGACATCCAAAAGCACCGAGGCCGAGGCGGCCGAGGTGGCGAACTATTTCAGAAGCAACCTAAGACTGTAAGCGGTGAATCCTGTAAGACTCGAAATATTCATGGAAGACGGACTGTCCCCCGGTCTCGAAAGGGCCGCGAAGGCGGTACGCGACCTCTCCTCAGACACGGGGGACATGGTGCGTGACCTCCGCGGGAAAATCTCCGAGACCCGAGGCAACATACGCCAGATGGAGTCGGACATAAGATCCCTTTCCGCGGCTTTCGAGTCGGCCACCCCCGGGTCTGCCAGGAACGCCGCCGGTGCTGAGCTCGAGGCGGCCAGACAAGCACTCCAGGAGGAACGCGACATCCTGCGCGGGCTTGAGGAGGATTTGACACGGGCCACCGAGGCGCAACGCGCCAACAGCCGCTCATTGCGCCAGCAACTGCGCGAGGTGCGCGAGGAAATCGCCACCTTGTTGCTGGCATACCGCTCCCTCACCGACAGTGAGAGGCAGACAGCCCAGGGACAGGAGCTCGCCCGGCATATCGACGAGCTGACGGAAAAAGCGGGGGAACTCAACGACGCCATCGCGGACACCTCCCAGGCGGTGGCGAACGCCGCCTCCGACACCCGCGGGCTCGACCAGCTGGCCGGTGGACTGCAGCTTGTCACGGACGGTTTCGGGCTTGCCACCGCCGGGGCACAGGCCCTCGGGCTGAGCGGGGAAGACCTGATCGAGGTCCAGACCAACCTGCAGGCGGCCCTGGTGGCGGGCAACGCGCTCACCTCCATGCAGGCCGGTC
>URLF01000027.1 GCA_900548705.1 uncultured Porphyromonadaceae bacterium
AGACATATGTTTTTTGTTTAGGTGTTCCAAATTTAAACAAAAATAGCACCTTGAAAGATGCTATTTTTGTGAAAATTTTTCTTTTTGAAGAGGGAAAAGATGGAATCAGATGCCCCATATGAGATACATCGAGCCCCAGGTGAAGCCTGCGCCAAAGGCGGTCAGGATCATCTTGTCACCCTTTTTGAGCTGTCCCTTGAACTCGTCGAGACACAAGGGAATCGAGGCAGCGGAGGTGTTGCCGTAGTGCTGGATATTTACCAGAACCTTTTCCGAGGGTATGTTGGCGCGAGAGCCGACAGCCTCGATGATGCGCATATTGGCCTGGTGAGGCACCAGATAGTCGAGGGTCTCGGCTGTCAGGCCATTGCGGTTCATGACATCGATGGTGGCGGTGTACATGTCGGTGACAGCGTTTTTGTAGACGTTGCGACCGTCCTGGAAGAGGAAGTGGCGTCCGGCATCGAGAGTTGCCTGTGTGGTAGGCTCGGCGGAACCGCCACCCCACATCACCAGGTGCTCCAGTCCGTTGCCGTCGACATGGAAGACGGCGTCAATAACGCCCACATTCTCTTCTGTGGGCTCTACGAGCACACATGCGGCTCCATCTCCGAAGAGAGGACAGGTGGCGCGGTCTTGATAGTTGACCATCGAGGACATTTTCTCGGCGGCAACGACAATCACTTTTTTGCGCAGTCCGCTTTTCACATAGGCGGCTGCATCCTCCAAGGCCACGATGAAGCCGGCGCATGCGGCCTGTATATCATATCCATATGCGTTTTTCAGGCCGGTGCCTTTACAGATTATAGATGCTGTGGAGGGGAAACGGTAATCGGGATTGGATGTGGCGCAAATCAGGAGTTCCACATCTTCGGGGTTTGTGCCGGTTTCGGCGAGCAGTTTCTCGACAGCCTTGATGCCGAGGAAGGAGGAGCCTTCCGGAGTCTTGAGGATACGGCGCTCCTTGATACCCACGCGGGTGGTGATCCACTCGTCGTTGGTGTCGACCATCTTCGACAGCATCTCGTTATCGAGAATGTCGTCGGGAACGTATGAGGCTATCCCTGTTATAGTCGCGTTGAGCATAGTCAGGTGGGAGTAGGGTTGATCAGTTATGGAAGACTGAAGGTAGAAAGGTATGTATATAAGTGTTGAAAGGCTGCCTTTTCAGGAGGCAGCCCTTTCAAAAAGAGCCGTTACCGGATTGTCGAAGGTGACAGTCACCTCTACTCCGGATTTAGACAACGGCGTCTTTTTCGATGGCGATTTTACCACGATAGTAGCCGCATTCGGGGCATACGCAGTGGTAAACGTGCCAGGCACCACAGTTGGGGCAGATGGCCAGTGTGGGCATAGCGGCCTTGTCATGTGTACGGCGCTTTGCGGTGCGGGTCTTGGATTGACGTCTTTTAGGATGTGCCATTTTCTTTTATCGTTTTATTTTTTTTCTTGTCGTTGATATGTGACTCGTGGCGCGGTTCCGGAATCAGCCTTTGCGAGGCGGGAGAAGACCGGGGTAATCCGGGCGTTGTGTCGGTTGGTCCGCGGACGGCGGAGAATGGCCTATTCTCCGGAGCCGAGGTTTTTGAGAGCGTCCCAGCGGGAATCGGTGGGGGGTTGGGATGAAGTGTCGTCCTGGCCCTCTCCGGCTTCCATTTCGTCGATAAGCTCATCTTCAAGGTCGGCATCCGGGTCGTCGGGGACATGGGTGCGGTGCTTCTTGAGCAGCGAACTCATCGCGCGGTTGCATTTTCCCAGGGGATGGACATGCTTGATGGGAATGGCGAGCGAGACGGTGTCGTAAATCATGTAGGCGACGTTGAGATAGTTGTCGCTTTCAGGAATTTCGATGAACTCGTCTGAGTCCTCCTTGTAGGAGTCGCCGTATTTCACAGTCACATGGTAAGCGGTATCAATCGGCAGCTCGAGGTCGTCGAGGCAACGGTCGCAGGCCACTGTCACATTCCCCTCGCAGGCAAAGGTCAGGTCATAGACTCCGTTGCGGTATGTGACCGTCAGGTCCACGGCCACATTGGCGTTGCGGATGTCGGTGCTGTCCATATTTTTGAAGAACTCCTTGCCGAGGTCGTAATGGAACTCATGGGTTCCTTCGGGGAGCATCTTCAAGGGAAGCTTAAATTCGCTGAACTTTCCCACTTATAAGGATGATTATGATGTGAATATCAAGCGTTTCCAAACGTTGCCAACCGGCAGGTGTCGCCACCCGCAAGCTGAACAGCCCGGAAAAACTGTGCAAAGGTAGCTATTTTCTTTGTTATTCCCAATATTTGGGACTGATTTTTTTATATGGGGATTGACAGCGGCACGGCCTGTTTCCCGCTGTCGGTCAACGCGACCACCCCGGAGCGGTGATTTCCTCCGGGGTGGCTGGTTTTCTGTCGTTTGCCGCCGTCGGGCGGCTCAGGGATTACTTGGAGAGTTTGGAATCGATGAGCTTGATTTTCTCCTCGATGGAGGCAAGGTCATCCTTGATGCGCTGGATGCGGCGCTCCATCTCGCGTACCATCGAGTCGCCTGACTTGCTCTTGGAGGAGAGGAAGCCGAGGTTGTTCTCGTAGGTTTTCAGCTCATTGCGCTTGATTTCGAATGCGCGGAGGATGCGCTCGCGTTCGCGGTAAAGTTTCTGCTCATCGGTGCCCATCTCGTTGATGACATCCTCGAAGCGTGAACGGCCTCCCCGGTCGCGACCCAGACGGTTGTAAAGGGCATCGCAGGCGGCGCGGTATTCGTCATAGAGCTTGTCTTTCTCGCGCATGGGGACATGGCCGATGGTCTGCCATTTTGCCTGAAGTTCCTTGACTTTGGGCATCATCTCGGCACGGTTTGCATCGAGAGGTATCTCCTTGAGGGCGGCGATGATTTCGCGCTTGGCCTTGAGGTTGACCTGCTCGGCGGCGCGGCTTTCGCTGAGGTTTGCCTTGCGGCTTTCGAAGAAAGCGTCGCAGGCAGCCTGGAAGCGGTGCCAGATGTTGTCGGAATGTTTCTTGGGGACGGTGCCGATGGTCTTCCACTCCTTCTGGAGGCGTACCAGTTCGTCGGCGGTCTTCTTCCAGTCGGTGGAGTCCTTGAGGGCTTCTGCCTTTTCGCAGAGGGCGGTCTTTTTGGCGAGGTTCGCGGCCAGTTCCTCCTTCATCTCGCGGTAATGCTCGGCCTTGAGGGTGAAGAACTTGTCGCATACCGAGCGGAAGCGGGTGAAGAGGGCGTTGTTGGCCTTGCGAGAGGCGAAGCCGAGTTTTTTCCAGTCCTCCTGGGCGGCGAGAATCTGCTTGGTCATCTCGTCCCATGCGGAGTAAGTTTTGAGGGAAGAGAAGTCGAGGGCTTCGACACGTTCGCATATCTCGGTCTTGGCCTTCTCATTCTCCAGCTCGCGGGCCTTGCGCTCTTCGAAGAAGCCCTGATATTTCTTGTTGACGAGGGTGGAGGCATCCTTGAAACGGGCCCAGATCTCCTCGCGCACCTCCTTGGCCACGGGGCCGGTCTGACGCCACTCGTCGTGGAGGTTCTGAAGGCGTTTGAATGCCAGGACGATATCTTCCTCGTCGTTGAGTTTCTCGGCTTCTTCGCAGAGGAGGGTCTTCAGTTCGAGATTCTTGCGGAAGTCGTAGTCGCGCAGGTCCTTGTTGACTTTGAGCTGGTCGTAGAACTGCTCCACGGCTGCCTGGTAGTTCTTCCACAGGTCTGTTGCTTCGGTGGCGGGCACCTCGCCGATTTCCTTGAACTCGGCCTGGATTTCCTTCACGCGGGGGAAGGCGCGGTTCACATTGTCGGTGTCGGCCGATATGGTGTTGAGCTCCTCAATGAGGGCGAGTTTGCGTGTGAGGTTCTTGTTACGCTCCTCCTCCTCGGCGGCAGCCAGGGCGGCTTTACGCTCGCGGACGGTGTTCATCATCGTCTTGAACTCCTCCTCGGTGGGATCGAGTGAGGGGAGGAAGCTTTCGGCATCTTTCCCTTCGGCAAGATGTGCGGCCAGCTCTGCCTCCTGTTCAAGTTTGCGGATGGCATAGAAACGCTGTTTCAGGTGGGCGATTTCCTCGCGGGAGATTTCGACAGTCTCATCCACGGCCAGCTTGGTGAGCCGGGCCATGATGTCCTCCTTGGTCTTGATGTCCTCTTCAGGCTGCCTTGCGGGAGCCTCGGCTGATGTTGTTTCACCCCCGTCGGCGGGGACTTCGGCTTCTTCCGCCTCCACGGCTGCCACGGTGTGGGCGGCTTGGAAGGCCTTGTCGGCCAGGGCGGCCTCCTCGGCTTCGACATTGAACTGGGCTTTGTCTGCGGCGGCAGCTTGCGCTTCGGCGAGGTTGAGACCTGCGTCGGCGATGGATTGAGATTCAAGGGACTCCACGGGGGAGGCGGGGGTGGTGGAAACCTCGGGCTTGGTTGCCTCGGGGTTAAGATCACGCGTTTCCATAAAAAATAGAATGATTAGAAATGAGGGGCACAGGACAACCGGACGCGTTGGCTCAGGTTGCCCATATAACACACTTACAGGGTGTGACTTCCCGATTTGGGGGAATCACGCGTCAAATATAGCAACAATTTTTCACATTGCGCTCCTTTTCCTGAAATTTTTTCACAAAAGCCTCAGTCCTCCCCCTTTGCCTGATGTAAAAAGAGGTATATGAACGGTAAAACCGGGAAAAATGTTTAACTTTGAGGACTCGGTATCAGAGACGCTATGGATATCTGGAGCAAAGAGAAACGGTCAGAGGTGATGGCGAAGATTCGCGGGCGAGACACCAAGCCCGAAATCATTGTCAGGCGTTACCTGTATGCCCGTGGCTATCGTTTCCGTAAGAATGTGAAGGGATTGCCCGGCACTCCCGATATCGTCATGCGCAAATACCGGGTGGCGATTTTCATTCATGGCTGTTTCTGGCATGGCCATGAGACGGATGGCCGCATCCCGGCCACCAACCGGGAGTTCTGGGAAGCAAAAATCAACCGCAACAAGGAGCGTGACCGCCGCGACAAAGAGAGGTTGCTGGCCATGGGGTGGTCGGTCATAACGATTTGGGAATGTCAGCTAAAACCGGCCGTAAGGCAACGCACACTCGCGGGGCTGGAGTATTACCTTAACCATAACTTCCTGCGCATCCAGCGTATGAAACCATCGCCGAAACCATACAATATGCCCGGCATGGAGCCTGAGGAATCGCTTCTTGCTGCAGAACCGCAAACCGGGTATGATATGTCAGCGGGGACGGTAGATGAGGGTCATCGAACGGTCGGGGTCGATGATATCGCGGGCTGCCTCCCGGAGTGAGGCGGGGGTGACGGCGCGGTATCGGGGGAGGATATCCTCGATGTTCTCGCCGTGGATTTCAGCAAGGGCGAGGGACTGGGCTTTCTGCAACGGGTTCATCATTGAGAACACGCGGTCGCTCTCAAGCCGGTTGACACAACGTTTAAGTTCGGCGGGTGCCACCTCGGTATCCACCAGTTCTGCCAATTCCTTGTTGATTGCCTCAATGGTGGCTTTCTCCGCGTCAGCCCCCCTGTCAAGAAGCTTGGCATTGATAAGCAGCAGCCCGGGATGTTCGGTGCCGAGAATCGAGGCGTCCACGTCTGAGAAGTAGCGTCCCGGCATGAGCAACCTGCGGTAAAAGCGGGATGCCTGTCCGTTGGCGAGAATGTCTGAAATCAGGTCGGCCTTGACATAAGAGGGGGATTTGTAGCCACCCATCTGATAGGCGATGGTGATGGCGGTCTGGGGCACATTGCCCGACGCTTCGACAAGACGCGGTGAGCGTGGCAGTTCAGGGTCGGGGAAGGTGCGCGGGGCAATCTCCCGGCGGGGAATCTCTCCATACCATTTCTCGGCAAGCCTCTGCAGCTTGTCGGGAGGGATGTTGCCGACAACTGACATCACGGCGTTGTTGGGGGCGTAATGGCTGTAAAACCATTGGCGCACATCATCCTGTGTGGTCTTCTCGATATCTTGGAAATCGCGTCCGATGACCGGCACTCCATAAGGATGGTCGGGATATGCCATCCCGAAAAGCAGATGCCCCATATCGCCGTATGGACGGTTGAGACATACCTCCTTGAACTCCTCCACCACTACCGAACGCTGCACTTCCAGGGCTTTGTCGGAGAATGCCAGCGACAGCATGCGGTCACTCTCAAGCCAGAGGGCGGTCTCGATGTTGTGGGCCGGGATTATGTCGTGGAAACAGGTGAAGTCGTTGGATGTCCAGGCGTTGGATGAACCTCCCGCCGCCTGGAGGGGGCCGTCGAAGTCGGGTATGTTGGCTGAGCCGCCGAACATCAGATGCTCAAACAGATGGGCGAGGCCGGTATGGTCGGGCGACTCGTCGCGTCCTCCGACATCATACAGTGTGTTGACCACCGCCATCGAGGCGGTGGGATTGTAGCTGTGGACAACCCTCAGCCCGTTCGGCAGCGAGAAACGGAAAGTTTCAGCCATGCTTTTTCTCTTGTCGCTCTTTCCCGGGGAGGAGTTATTTCTTAACCACCTTCATTGAGATGATACGGATGTCGTCAAGCGGGCGGTCCTGGGAGTTGGTCTCGGACTTCTCGATTTTCTCAACCACGTCCATTCCGCTGACAACCTCGCCGAAGACGGTGTACTGGTTGTCGAGATGGGGGGTGCCGCCGACTGTCGAGTAAGCCTTCTTCTGCTCCTCGGTGAGAGCGGCCGGATTCTCGGCCGCTTTCTTCTCTGTGATGGCAACAAGTTCATCCTGAAGAGCCTGGAGCGAAGCGTGGTCGCGGTTCTTGCGCAGGGTGATGATTGAGTCGCGGTGTTCCTCGGCCAGTTTGTTGAAGATTTCCTGCTTCTGGGCCATCTGGAGCTGCTTCTCCATCTGGGCCAGCTGTTGCTCGTTGTAAGCCTTTCCGGTCACGATGTAGAACTGCGATCCGGAGGAACGGCGTTCGGGGTTCACCTGGTCCCCCTGACGGGCGGCGGCAAGTGCGCCACGGTGGTGGAAATGCTTGGGATATACGATTTCCGCCTCAAGGGTGTAGTCAGGGCCTCCGGCACCGAGACGGGCGTTGGCCGACGCGTTCTTCGACTCGGGATCGCCGGTCTGCACCATGAACTCATTTATCACACGGTGGAACAGCACCCCGTCGTAATATTTCTCCTTGACGAGTTTCAGGAAGTTGTCGCGATGGGCCGGAGTGTCGCCGAAAAGGCGTACACGGATGTCGCCGACCGATGTCTTGATGTCGACCAGTGCGTCCCCCTTCTCCATGACTGGGGCTTCTGAGGTGAGTTGGGAGGTCATATTGACTTTTGATTTTGTTCTGGAATAGGCGTATCCTCCCGCGATGGCCACTATCGCGGCAATCACCAGGAGGAGAGAGATACGTTTGCGGTTCATTTTTGTCAGATGGCTGAGATGGGGAATAGTCGCTTGTAGATGCGGCGGAAATTGTCGTCGGTAGCGGAAAGCTCCTCGGAACGTTCGGCGTAGTCGGGGCCGTACATCTGTCGCAGCATATCGCCAAGGTAACGATGCTCGCGGTCCTTGTCGATGCCGGCCTTTATCAGCTTGTCGATATGGGGCGCAAAGGCTGTCGGGTCGATGGCGAAAAGATAGCGGGCGGCCGAGATGACGAATTGTCCCGTGAGGTCTACCCTCTCCATATTTTCAACAAGCCAGGGGAGTTCCGGTTCAACCGAGTCTATATGATTCGCGATATATTCGTATGTGAGAAGTCCGTCAGGATCAGCGGAAAGCTTCTTTTTTGCATCTTCTTCCATGGTCGGATGGATAAGGATTGGATTGAATGTGTGGAGGCAGATGAAACAATTGCCTGCCGCAAAGTTAGCATTTTATTTTGAATCCTCCCCGTATGTCAATATTTTTTCTTTCCCGTCCATCCCTTTCAATGCGGGAAACAGGCGTAGCGCATTGTCATTGACCATTGCGGCGAGCTGTCCCGGAGTCGCTCCCCTTGCATGGGCGATGCGGTTGACAATCTCCATCGGTGACAGGGGGGACTCATCGGTTTCAACAAGGAACCGGTCGGGAGGTATCAGGGCAACGGTCTCGGGGTTGAATTTCTCCCCGATGGAGAAATAGAGCCGGTTGGATTGCTCCGCTTCGAGCAATTGGCTGAGTATACGGGGATTACCCCGAAAGCCGTGAAGAATCCAAGGCTGTCGCGGGGCGGTTTCCTTCAAGGCTTTTAGCAGCAGGTCGAGGGCTTTGACAAGGTGTATGACAAGGGGCTTGCATGTCTGTTCGCTCAGTAGGATATGGTCTCGGAAAATTTGTTCCTGCCGGTCAATAGTTGTCCCTTTGATGCGATCAAGTCCACATTCCCCGATGGCGATGATGGCCGGATCGTTGATTATGCGTTCAAGCTGCGCGAACTGGGCCTCGGGATTGTTGTCGGTCTCCCACGGATGGATGCCCACAGAGCAGAACTGACGTTCTTTCTTATCCAGTGCGATGAATTGGGCCGGAGTCAGCGACCGTATGGCCGTCGGGGAGGGGGTATTCCGGTGGGTGTGCGCGTCGATGACATACCGACTCGGCACAGGGTCATACCCGGAACCGCCCCAGGGGTGACACCGGAGAATACGCCGCGTGGCGAGCCATAATCCTTTCAACGGGCCGTGGACACGCAACGCCTCCACTGCATATTGCGAACATGTCGGCGTAAAACGACAACTCCCCGGAAACATCGGGGAGATGCAGAGCTGGTAGAAGCGAATCGGAAGAATCAGCCCCTTAACCAGCAGGCGTGATATCTGTCGGGGGATGGATGCCACAAGGATAAGACGTGGAAATCAATGGTCGCGTTGTCCTTTTGGGCGGCGGAAGATGCGGCTCAGCAGTTTCCGCATGGCGTTCTCCACTTTGGCGTATGGCTCGGGAGTGTTGGCCACATAGACGAAGAGTATGTCAAGCGGGGCTTCCAGCGAGTCAGGAAAATAGGTCTGGCGGTTGAGCCGGTAGGCTTCGCGGATGCGTCGGCGCATCGTCACCCTGTCTACCGCATGGCGCAGGCGTTTCTTCGGCACCGATGCGAGAAACTGCACCGCATCGCCGCGATAACGCCTGGCATTGTCGCCCCACACTGCCCGGAGAGGGTAGGCCAACGCTCCCTTCACGTCGCGCTGCGCAAACAGCCGGTCGATGGCTGTCTGCGAGCAGAGCTTGGTCGGTTTGGGTAGCCTGTAATCGTTCACCGGTCAGTGAGGGGTGTTTGATGTCAGTTTATATGTTTTCAAGCCTCTTTGGCAACCTCCTCCTTGAGATAGTTCTCGATGGCGGCGGTGATTGAAGGAGCCGCTGGGGTCGGGGCCTTGATGTCAAGACGCAGACCGGCATCCTCGACAGCCTTGGCGGTGGAGGCACCGAAGCATCCGATGCGGATATCACCCTGGTTGAAGTCGGGGAAATTCTTTTTCAGCGACTCGATTCCGGCGGGTGAGAAGAAGAGGAGCATATCGTAGTCAAAAGCCTCGTCGGCGGTGAAGTCATTGCTGACGGTGCGATACATTACAGCTTTGGTGTAGTTGACCTTGTTGGCGTCAAGCAGCTCGGCACCACGGGAGTTGACATCCGAGATGGCGAAGAGGTATTTGTCCTTGTTGTGTTTGGTCAGGGCGGGAATCAGCTCGTCGAGCTTGCCGGTGACACCATGGAAAATCTTGCGCTTGCGGTAGACGATATATTTCTGGAGGTAAAGGGCTATCTGTTCCGTGGTGCAGAAATATTTCATAGTGTCGGGGATGGATATCCTCATTTCCTCACACAGACGGAAAAAATGGTCGATGGCAGTACGGGCGGTGAAAATCACAGCCGTGTAGTCGGGGATGTTGATTTTCTGCTGGCGAAACTCCCTGGCTGAAAGTCCTTCAACCTTGATGAAAGGCCGGAACACCATCTCGACGCCATATCGCTGGGCGATGTCGTAATACGGCGACTTGTCAGACGTGGGCTTGGGCTGAGAGACTAAAATCTTCTTTACTTTCACTTTGCTTGTTGTCGAAATAAAATGATAACCGACAGTAACATTCTACATTGCAGGCCGAGTAACTCGTCTGCCGTGCGGTCATAATTGGTTACAAATTTCCATTGCCGAATAATAGATGGCAATCAATGGAATGATTTCCAGGGTGCAAAGGTACAAAATAAAGTAAAGCAAAGAGGGAAAATTTTTGTAAAAAATCCTAAAACCTTTGGCAATATATATGATGCGGGAGATTGCGTAAAGCCCTGCGGCCAGCCAGAGCATGATGGTTGTGACCGACGGATAAAACAGGGAAACGAGGGTGGGGATGGTGAGCATGATACCCAGCAGCACCGACGATGCGTTCAGTCCGCGCCGCCAGTGGGCCGCGCTGAGCCGGTCGGTGAAAACATATCCGATGGTGGTGCAGGCGAGGAGTTCAAACAGGTAGAATCCCATCGCCAGGGCGGTAAGCGCCCCTACAGGCCGGAAGACATCGCGGACGGCGGGGACGGACCCTCCAAGCCACAGGAAAATCATGATTCCCTCGAACACACACAGTTGCAAGAGCAATATGATGATGGTGCGGGTCTCTTTGGCGGTGTGGTCATCGAAAGCGTTCGCGCGGCGGCGCACTGACCATAGGTCTTGAGTGATTGTCCGGAACAACCGTCTGACATGACGCATATTCAACCCTACCAGCACGAGCAGCATGACGACCATCGCCAGGATTCCGGTGTCCGAGCCGGGGGTGACAGGACGAGCTACCCCCTCCAGGCCGCTCATCCAACCCGGTTCGCGGGTGGTGTAGAGGGCCTGGTCAGTGGGTGATGTCGGGGCCTGGTATTCGTGGGAATGGTTGAGAGACATACATGTTGTGTGGTCAGACCTTCTGCACTGACCTGAATTCCTCTTTCACGGTATCGACGACATTGATGATGTAATCGCCCATCTTCTCCATTGTCGAGATGATGTCCATATAGTAGATACCGCTCTGGTATTCGTAATGACGTGAGTTGATGTTCTCGATGTTGTTGGTGCGCAACTGGTTGCGGAGGTTGTTGATTTCGCGTTCGCAGTTGTATGAGACGATGATGGCCGATTCTTTCTGATGTTCGAGGTTGTTGAGCAGCACCAGCATATTGTCGACCGCTTTCTGAACATAGGAGAACATCGTGTCGATGTTGCGGTATATCTCCTCGTTGAACTGCACTGAGCTTTGTTGTTTGCGGAGCAGGATTTTACCTACTCCGAGGGCGCAGTCGGCGATGCTCTCTATCTCGGAGTCGATGCTGAGCATGGCGGCTATGCGGCGTTTCGATTCGTTTGACAGGCGTCCCTCGGCGCATCGGTTGAGGTAATTGGCGATTTCGATTTCCATGCGGTCTGAAATCTCCTCATATTTCTCAAGACGCGAATATACCTTGTTGAAGTCGTCAGAGCCATCCTTGGTGGTGATAAGCTCCTGGGCCATCGGGAGCATCCTCGCCACACGCTCGGCAAACACCGAAATCTCCTTCTCCGCCTGACTGATGTTAAGCTCGGAGGCCGAAAGTATACCTCCGGAGATGAATTTGAGCTGGAACTCGTCGTCGCCGTTGTGACGGGCCGGTACGAGGAACTCGACTATCTTCACATATACCTTGGTCAGCCATATCATAATCGAAAGGTTGACGAGGTTGAAGACGGTGTGGAATATCGACAGGCCGAACGAGACGCTGATCTGGAGCTGGGATATGATGGTCTGATGACGCAGAATCTCGCCGTTGGCTGTCGGCAGAGAACCGGTATAGAGCTGGTTGTAGATGTCGGGATTGTTGGCTTCCAAATCATTGACATACTTGAAGAGCGCGGTCGGATCTCCCTGGCCTATTTCCTCGGTAATCCATGTGTTGAGGTTGACGAAGGGATAGAAGACAGCCAGAACCCACAGTGTGCCGAGGAGGTTGAACAGCAGGTGGCCCATGGCGGTACGTTTGGCGGCCACGTTTCCGCTCATCGATGCGAGAAGCGGGGTGATGGTGGTTCCGATGTTTGAACCAAGCACGAGAGCACAGGCCAGGGGAAAGTCAATCCACCCTTTGGAACACATTATAAGGGTGATGGCGAATGTGGCGGCTGAACTTTGGATTACCATCGTGACCACAAGACCGACCAGGCAGAAAATCAGCACCGACCCGAAGCCAAGTGAGGCGTAGCGTTGCAGGAACTCGAACATTTCGGGATTGCTCTGCAGGTCGGGGACATATTTGCTGATCATGTCGAGCCCCATGAACAGGAAGGCGAATCCGATGGTGAATTCTCCGATTGACTTTGTGCGGCTCTTGCTGGAGAACAGCAGTGGGATAGCCAAGCCGATAAGAGGAAGGGCGAATGCCGATATGTCTACCTTGAAACCGAAGAGGGCGATAATCCACGCCGTGAAGGTTGTTCCGACATTTGCTCCCATGATTACAGCCATCGACTGGGCCAGAGTCATGAGTCCGGCGTTGACGAAGCTGACCACCATCACGGTCGAAGCCGAGGAACTTTGGATAAGGGCTGTGATGAAAAATCCGGTTACTGTGCCGGTGAAGCGGTTGCGGGTCATCGCCGACAGGATGTTGCGCAGTCGGTCGCCTGCCGCTTTCTGCAGACCCTCGCTCATGACCTTCATTCCGTACAGGAAGAGGCCGACGGCTCCTAAGAGCCCTAAGAAATCAAGTAGGGAGTATTCCATTTAATGTCGGGAAAGGAGGGGATGTTTCCGGCTCCCATTCCGACCGCAAAGTTAAGAAATTATTACAAATCTCCAAACCATATGCGGCCTAATCCTCTACAAATGCCTTGTGGAGCGGTTTTAGTGAATTTTGATGAGTCACCGCCGGTCGCGGTCGTCCGGATGGGAAGATGTGCAACCGGCGGTGGCCCCGCTATGAATCAGGATTATTTCGGGAGGGATTTCAGGATATGGGGGAGGAGGTATTCAGGATTTGTGGAGGTGATGGCAGGGGAGAGGCTGGAGCGGCTGCCGCTTTTGACGTAGGTTGTCCAGAGCTGCATGTTGATGCCCTCGTAGTTCAGGTCGTAATACATTGTCATTTTTGAGCCTGAGAAGCTTACCTGACACCACCATCCCTGCTCGGTGTACCAGGGGAGAAGGATGCTGTTCTTGTCGACAGAGTAGGAAAGGCCATTGACCTTCTCGCCGTCGAATTTGAGGGTCTCGTCGTAGAATCTGTCGTAGCCTGACTCATCTTTGAGTTCGTCGGCGGTGAACTCCATGTTCTGTCCCAGCACGGAAATCTTCATGCGGTCAATGTACCATGTGCCTTGGAGTCTTTCCACGAGGTCGCCATCTTTGGGCTCATCTTCGTCATCGCCGCATGAGGTCAGGAAACCGCCGCTGCATACACACAGGCACCAGAATGCCAGGAAATAGAAAATCTTCTTGTTCATTGTCTTGTAATCGGTTTGAGGTTGATGTTATGATTTTGGTTGTCAGAATAGATGGAATGCATAAAAAGGTAGCCCTTTGGTGCGCACGAACGCTTTTGTCCGCGGGGATTCCTCCGAGGTGAATTTCAACAACGCGAACTGAGGGAGCTGCGGGTCGCCGTAGAGAGACTGGAATGTGGCGGATGCTCCTCCGGGGGCATATACCTCGGTGCTGCTGAGGCGATAGTAGTCGTCATGTTTTTCTCCGCCATGTGACTTTGAGACATGGTTGATAATCTTGGACCACTTTACAGTCTTTCCCTCAAATTTCAGGTTCTCGCCGGTGTAAGTCACATAGGTGTCGCGTAGTTGTTGGAAATATTCCAGTTCCTTTATGGATGGGAGATACCATCCGTTGCCGAGTGAGGCAAGTATCTGCCGGATAGGGAACATATCGGAGGTATATTGCGGATTGTCAGCTATGAACCGGTTGAGGGCAATCATGTTGGCGTAGCCGTTGGTCATGTCTCCAATTCCCAAGGGAATGTCGATAGGCCCGGTGAAAAACGCGTCAGGCATACGGAATTTGGAGGTGTTGAATTTCCGTTTGTTCAGGATTCGTCCGTGACGGCCGTCAGGAGTGGTCCATATCACGATGCCTTCCACACCGTTCTCGCTGTACCAGTCCCCGATATGGTAGGGACGGCTGGCCGGAGGGAATGAATTCCAGTCAGGATGGGTCTCGGTGTTCTGATATTGTGCGCCGGGTCGTGACTGGGATGTGGGCTGCGATGCAGAGGTGACGGCTGTATTGCCGGTGAAGATTTCCTCCTCACCATTGTCATACCTGATTTTGAACACATCGCCACGGTTGATTTCGCGGTCGAATTTCTCATCAGGCTTACGGTATTTGACCGTGGATTCGTCAATGGATGTCACCTTGCAGTCGATGATGTCGGCCTCGCGTGTGACTATCTGGTCGGCGACACATGCCTGCCACGCGAACAGCCACAAAAGCAGTGTGATGATGAAGTCTCTCATGTCAGAATCGGTAGCCGGCGGTGAAACTCAGTCCGATGGTCGGAGACCAGTCGAGGTCTTCCCCTTTCATGGCACTGGCGAAGTTGAACAGCAGCTGTGCGCCAAGGTCGAGGTTGCCTATCGAGAAGATACCGTCGATGGTCAACGCGTCACGGAATCCCCGGAATGCGTCCTCGATTTTCTCCCCTTCCATTTTCTGGGACACAAGGAATTCAAAACGGTTTCCGAAACCGAACATGAACCAGTCGCAGCCTTTGTACCAGTATTGAATCGGTATGGTGAGATACATTGTCGAGAAGTTGCCGAGCTTGTCTTTGTGATGGTCGTCATTGATCACATAGAGCATGTTCATGTCTCCGCCGAGCCCGGCCAGACCGATACCCGCCGACCAGGCGGAGGTGTTGCTGCTTGGGAAGAGCACATTGAGGTCGAACGACCAGCTCAAACCGCCCCAGTCAAGGTCGTATTCATCCTTGTAGCCGCT
The DNA here is from genome assembly GCA_900548705.1 of uncultured Porphyromonadaceae bacterium. Taxonomy (GTDB): domain Bacteria; phylum Bacteroidota; class Bacteroidia; order Bacteroidales; family Muribaculaceae; genus UBA7173. The sequence continues at coordinate 14,900 of URLF01000027.1, forward strand.
GGGGGTGGCGTGGAATCCGATTGACGCGCGGGGGTAGAAGCTGATATGGGGGAAGTAATTCTTTTCCGGGACAGGTGTGGTGTCGACGGTCATTTCAGACGCGCCGGTATAGAGAGGTTGCCGCTCCGCTGCGGGTTGGGTTGTGGTTGTACGGGCGTTGAGCGGAGTGATGATTTCTTTGGTGCCATCCTCGTAGAGAATGAAGAATACCTTGTCGCGGGGGGTGGTGTAAGTGGGGCCGTCGGGATTCGATGCCTTCTTGTAAGAGATGTCGTTGGTCCCGAGTGTGACGATTTCCACTTCGATTTCCTCACCGTTGAGGAGTGTCATCACTTCCTTGGCGGATGCGGGCAAAGCCATTGCCATACAGGCCATTAATGGTGCAATGATGTGTTTCATGGTTCATTGTGCGCCTCTGGCCTCTCCTCTTCGGCAAAGTTGATTGGTTTATACAGAAAAAGCGTGAGAGTCTGTACTTGTCGCTCGTTCTGTCGAATGGAGGCCTTCGCATTGCCCGAATCAGTCGGAACGAGCAACGAGAAGCCCCACGCTTGTATATGTAAAGTGTCATCGGCGGTCTTTCTCCCGAAAAACCGCGCTCAATAACAAATGTTACATATCCACGGGCATCTACCGTTGCTTCATCCTTGACTGATTCAAAGAAAGTTGCGAAGTTTCCATTCGTCAAGAATCAAGCGTCGTGTAAACGCTTTTCAAAATGTCTGCCGACCCCTCCCGCTGTCCCCAGTCCCTCCGGGGCTTCAAAGAAGGGGTCTGCGCGACAAATTTAACAATAATTATCGGTATGTGAAAACATATGTCTGTTTTTGTCGGGATTTTAACAATTGGGCAACACCAAAAGGATAGAAAGCAACTGCCGCCGACCTCACGGCCTGCGGCAGCTTCACAAATTAAATAGAACGGTTTTGGAAATTACGAAAAAATCAGATTAGGGTGCGCCTTGCGACGGGTATGTCCCGTCCGTCATTGGCGCGGAGTTCAGCGCAGGAGCAGTTTGAATGCCCTTGAGCCGAGGGTCACCACGCAGAGACCACGGGGAAGATGTCCCACGGGGATATCCATGCGTCCGTTGACACGGGTCTGCATGAGCATCACGCCGGAGATGGTGTAGACACACAGCTCGGCGTTGTCAGCTTCCACCGAAAGGATGTCTGACGCAGAGATTGTCTGAGTGCCATTGTCGGTGGTGTCCTCCACCGCGTCGATTGCGGAGGTGAAATGCTCATAGGCTCCGATAGTCGGAGTGGTGGTGTCGCGTGTCACGCCGAGGTAGTCGGTCGTCACCTGCGGAAGGGGAGTGCCGGCTTTGAGCGCGGAGAATGAAGCGGGCCAGAGCGGACGGGTCTCATCAGAGCTGTCGAATGGAATTTCGGCGTTGACCCCTCCGTTCTCGCCGCTGGCCAGCATCCACTGGTTCCAGGTCATCTCCTGGTCGTAAGAACCGCCCCAGTAAGCGTAGGTCTCATCGGAGGTGTAACCCGCGTTGTTGAGGTAGGTAGCTCCGGAGGGGCCGTATTGCTCCTTGATGACATAGGTGGGGAAGGTATTTTGGAAGATGTTGTTGGCTATCACGCCATCGACAGTGGTACCGGTCTTGATGTTTATTATCAGCGGCATCACGATATCTGAACCGGAGGTGCGCACGGTGTTGTGGGCCAGTGTGAAACCGGTGTATGGCTTCGACGAGGAGTTGTAGAGCTGGATGCCGGCTCCCGGTTTGGAACCCACGCTGATGTCGAGGATGTTGTTAGCGATGATGATTGGCGCGTCATCCGTTCCTGCCAGACGGCGCAGATACATTCCGTATGTGCCGGTCTTGGAGTATTCGATGATGTTACGTTCTATTCTTGCGGGACCTGATATGTCGAGGTCAATCATCTGGCAATAGTTCTTGTCATCTGCCGTTCCGGTACCGCGCAGAGAGTTGGCGGTGATGGTCACATCCTTTGCGAAGTAGAGGTAGATGGCCTGATAACCCTGGTTGGTAAAGGAGCATCCGCTGACGGTGATTCCTTCACTTTCGGGCTGGTTGATGGTGGCGGAGCCGAACTTGATTCCGCAATAGCCGCCTACAAGGTCTGAGTCGATTACCGACAGTCTGTTGTTGACTGTGGTTGCCGACTGGCCCATATAAGAGTTAATCAGGGTCAAGTTGTTGTAATTGGTGTTGGAGGTGGGGGCGGAGACCACGCAGCTTTCGATTGTGACATCTGATGATCCTCCGGCGATATGGATTACCGAAGGCATCTGCACGTTAGTGGTGCGGATGGTCATGGCGCGGAAGGTCACATTGGAAGTGCCTCGGAGGGTCGCCACACCGTAGTAATGCTCCAGCTTGTCTTCGGAGTAGGGCGGTTCGGTCCAGTCGTTGGAGACAAGGATGACATCTCCGGGGTCTCCGGTCTCACCTTCGAAGGTGATGGTGTTCGCGGCGGAAGCACCCTGGATATGGTCAAGCTCGATGCGTTCGTTGTATGTGCCTGGCTCCACGGTGAATGTCACTTCCCCTTCGATTCCGGCAGCCATCGCGTTGAGGGCAGTCGCGAAGTCGGGATAGTCGGCATTGATGGATGAGCCGATGCGGAATGAGCCGTGGTAGCCCTGCACGACTGAGAGATTGTGGGTGTCGAGGGCTGACAGGTCTACACTGGCGGATGTCTCACCGACGGTGTAGGTGAGATTGACGGGCTTGATGGTGGTAGAGGCGTTGATTTCGGCATTCTGGCTGACCACACCCTGGAGCCAGTAGTGGTAAGTGCCTGCGGCAGAGATTACCAGGGGTTCATCGGGGACGAGTATGGTGGCTGACGCATCGGAGGAGGCAATCAGGTTGTTGCGCAGGAATTCAGGACTGTCGCCGGTGGCATACAGGCGGAATTCGCTGAAGATTGTCTGCGCGTCGGGGATGTCGAAACCGAAGCCTGTGATTGTGATGTCATCCTTGTCGCCTGTGACATCGAATTTAATGCCGCCGAGCAGAACTTCGCTGCCGCGTGTGGCGCAGTCGGTGGTGGCGGCGAGCGATTCAAAACCATCCATGACGAATGGTTTGCGACTGTCGCAGGAGAGGGTGCATTTCCATCCCTCCGGTTTCTCGATGGTCATCGAATGATACTCGATGATGAGCTGTCCATCCTCGCGGGCGGAGGTGATAGAAACCGGATAGACGGTGTTGCAGTCGACTCCGAAGGGTTCGGCACCTCCGATTACGGTGATGTACTGGTTGGAGGGGTTGACATTGAAGGAACCTTCAGTGAAAGTGGCGGTCACTTTGCCTCCGGCGGTGGCGGGTTTGGCGGTGATGGTGTATTCGTTGGTCATGTAGGCGGCGGTCACACCGTTGATCTGGATGGGATACTCTCCGACTTCCACCACCTGGTCTTTGTTGCCGAGAATCGGGTCATAGGTGTTGACGGTCACTATTTCCCCTGCCGGGTCGTTGTTCCCGACGGGCATGGCGTTCCCGGCGACAGTCAGGAGTTCCACTTTCGCGTCGATTACAGAGCCGGGAGCCGCGTCGGCGCTCACGTCGGCAAGCAGCCAGAAGATGTTGTTACCTTCCGATAGAGGGATGCCGGGGGAGAAGGTCACCTGTCCGTCGGCCTGTTGGGCTGTCGCTATCACGGTTGCCCCTTCGGGGGAGGTTTTGTGGCCCGAAGTGGCGAGGCCGAGGGATGTGTAGATAGCCGGGTCGGCTTTCAGGCTGAATGTCACATTGTCGAGCAGGAGGGGGGAGAGGTTGCCTTCGGTGGTTACTTTCAGGCCGATGACGGGAACGCCGGAGGCGGTGGAGACAGCCACTGTGGTCAGCGGGCTGGCGAACGCCTCGGCTTCTTTCGCGGCCATCGGGCGTGAAAGATATTCCCTTACCTCGCCGAGGAAACCGAACTGGCCATCCTTGGTGTTGGAAGAACCGGTCGCGCCGGCATTGAAGAGTATCGTCAGTGCGCCGTCGGCTGAAGTGGAGCGGATGGTGCCTACGGCGGAGTTGTCCTCCACGGCCTTGAAGTTGTTGTCCTTCTCGTGGGTATAGAGAGGTGTCCCTTCGGCGGTTGTTCCCGCGAAGATTTTGAATTCAGGGGTTATATTGCTCGAAGGGTACCAGGAGGATTCGTAATAATAGAGGTTGAGCTTGGAGAAATCAATCTCGCAGACGTGGCCTTCGTGGGCCGGGATGAAGGTGACAAACAGGTTGTCTTTGGTGCCATCATATCCGGCGTAATATTCGGAATAGGGCTTGTGGGCCACCGACATCGAGCCGTAGACGGTCTTGACCGGATGCTCTGTGGTGGGATAGACAAGGTTGTAGACCTCCCGGCCGGTGGTTGCGGCGGGGGCGGTCACGGTCTCGGGCTGTCCGTTGAGGGTGAGGGTTTTCACGATGGCGTTGACCTTGGTGCCTGACTGGGCGTCGGCTTTCACGTCGGCCGTCAGCCAAAGATAGTTTTCACCTTCGAGGAGCGAGACGGGGGTGTAGAATGTCATCTCCAGTGTCTCGCCGTTGACGGCCGCTGAGCCAAGCTGTGTCGCGGTGGCCTGATCGAGGGTGGCGGTGTTGGAGGTGTAATACACTTTCACGTTTTCCCACTGGGAGGCAGTCCCGTCAAAGTCGAGCGCGATGGCCGAGAGTGTCAGCGGAGGTTCGGTGTTCTGGGTCTTGACAAGAACGCGCAGGAGGGGACAGTCAGTGTCGCCAGCACCGACGGTCGCGTCGGATGCCGCGGTCACGTCTGTGCCTGTGAGGGTCATTGGTTGCGGGGTGAAAAGGGAGGCGTTGGCAGTCCATCCGGCTTTGGTGACGCTGGTTGTGGTCGAGAAACTGACTGTGAGCGAACCATCCTCGGCGGTGGAGCGCACGAGTGCCTTGGTCTGTTTAAGAAGTGTGATCAGGATGTTGTCGGGGTTGGCTTCCGAACCGTTGTAGACAATCAGCTGGTCGTTCTTCGCCGGGTTGGTGTTGAACAGCTCTATGGCGGAGAAGTCGATCATTACCTTCCCCTCGCTGCCGGGGACGGGTTTGAAAGTGACCGTTCCCGATGACTGCTCGGGATATTTCCCATCCGGGCCTCCGTTGTCATAGAAGAGGACAGATTTCCCCTCCTCGATTGTCGCGGTGATATGCGAACCGTCGGCAGGCATCAGCACAAGGGCGGCGACGGATACGGCTTCCGGAGTGACCTCCTCGATTGCAGGCGTGGCGGGTGCGGTGGTGGTGAGTCCGCAGAACCGCAATGAGGCGGTTGAACAGAAGGGGGCGTTTCCCGCGACGTCGGCCTTTACGGTGAAGATGTTGTCGCCGGATACGAGCTGAGTGTCGAGATGGTATGTGTAGACTGAGCCGCTGATTGTCGGCTGGCCCTCAACGGGAGTGCCGTTGGCATAGAGTCTGACATTTTCAAGGATTCCTGCCGTATCGGAGAGGTCAAAGCTTAGGGAGGTGACATCGAACGGATTAAGTATCCCCTCGGTCTTGACGTTAAGGGAGCCGAGGGTGACATCTTTAAGCCCGCAGTACACACTCTCGGTCACCGATGAATAGTCTGGGGTGGCCGATATTATCTGCTGGTCAGTGAGGGTGACGGATTTCACCGTGGCCTCCCATCCGTCGCAGGCTGCGGCATATTTATACAGGAAGCAGACGCTAAGCGAGCCATCCCCCTCAGCTGAGGTGAAGGTCACGTTCTGTTCCTCAATGAGGGTCTTGTCCGTTTCGGAATAATAGCGTTTCAACAGTTTTCCGTTGTCGGGAAAGTCAGTGGCGGTCACTCCTGAGGTTGTCGTCGGATAATTGACATCCTCATTGTAGTTGCCGTTGAACACCGACAGCGACACGGGGTAATTTTTCCCGTCACCTTTAAGGTGGATGCGCGAGAATGAAATCTGCACCGCCTCGCCCGGATTGGCAGGGGGGAAGACAACCGTGGCGAAAGAGTTGTTGCTCGACGAACTGGAGATTTGCGAAGTGCCATTGAGGTCATAGAAATCTATGGTCTCTGTCACCTGTTTCTCCACTCTGCCGAACTGAGGCATGTTGAATGTCTCGGCCACCGACGTCGCCGGAATCAGCATGACTCCTCCGAGGAGAAGCTTATACAGACGGCTCTGTCTGAAAGAATAGCATTGTGTCATAAATATTAGGTTGTTGGTTAAGATTCGACCGGCAACAAAAGCGGCTCCCCGCCCGTGATGCTTTTTCAGCACGCGGGCGGGGAGAATAATAGGCAGGTCTTGACACAACAACCCCACGACACGATTGACCGGGGTCGGTGTTGGCCAGCTTCTGATCTGTTCCGCGAGATAGCGAGCTGAAAAGTAGCTCAGGCAGGTCTCCTGACTTATCGCCTGTCTTTGCCGGCCTTCCCGCCGGATGAGTCTCCGGCAGTGACCGACGCGCCCCGGGGGCACGTCAATGGCAAAGGCAGTAAGTGTTGCGACTTACAGTAGCGGGCCTGTTCAGGTCTTTCACCTGATTCCCTTTTAAGGGAGCGTCCTCCATCGCAGACGGATTGGCTCCCACCTAAGCGTGCGGCAAAGATACATCAAATTTTGAAACTGACAAAACCTTGTGCAAAAAATCAAAATCGTAGGCAATCGTTCAGAGGATGAGGCGGAGGAGCTGGGTGGTGGTGCCGGCGACGTGGTCGGCGTGGTTGGAGAGGAGCTCGTCCAAGGGGCGGAATCCCCAGGTCACGCCGCAGGATTCGACACAGGCGCGGCGTGCGGTCTCCATGTCGACCCCGGAATCACCGACATAGAGAACCTCGGACTTGGGTGTGGGGGATTTCGACAGGATTTCGAAGACTATCGAAGGGTCGGGTTTGACGGGAATGCCCTCTTTTTGCCCTTCAATGGCGGCCCAGGGGATGTCGGGGAAAAAATGGTTGACGAGACGTTCGGTCGCGCTCTGGTATTTGTTTGAGGCGACGGCGAGTTTCACTCCCCGCTCGGAAAGGTCGCGGAGCAGTTCGGGGATGCCGGGGTATGGCTCGGTGCAGTCGGTAAGATGAGCCTCGTAATATTGCTTGAAATCGACGAGCAGCTTGTCTACCATCCGTGGGGAACGCTGACTCTCGGGCAGCACACGCTCGATGAGCTTGCGCACACCGTTGCCGACGAAACGCGGATAGGCCTGAGCAGGGTGGGTCGGAAGACCGGCCTTTTCCAAGGCATGGTTGGCGGCATTGCCGAGGTCGGCGATGGTGTTGAGCAATGTGCCGTCGAGGTCGAATATGACAAGCTGTTTCATGATTATTGGTCTTAAAATGGATAACCGACGGAGAAGTGGAAGGTCGCGTCGCGGCTCCAGTTGGGGTGGATCAGCGGCCAGGGTTCCTGCCCCGTGGCGGGGTTGTGGGCCTTGAAGCCGAGATCGAAACGCAGCAGGAAATATGTGAAATCCATGCGGAGTCCGATGCCGTATGCGGCCGCTATCTCTTTATAAAACGATTTCAGGCGGAACATTCCTCCCGGCTGGTTAGGATAATCCTTGATAGTCCAGATATTTCCCGCGTCGATGAATACCGCCCCCTCGAACACCCAGAACAGTTTGTTGCGGTATTCAAGACTGAGAATCAGGGAGATGTCGCCGCATTGGTTGATAAAGTCCGTCACGCTGTTGCGCGAGTCGTAGCTTCCAGGCCCGAGGGTGCGGACGCTCCATCCCCTGACGGAATTAGCGCCCCCGGCATAGAACCGCTTCTCAAAAGGAATCATCGACGCGTTGCCATAGGGGTAGCCTATGCCCCCTCCCGCATGGAATGAGATTGAGTTGCGGTCTGAGAACGCATGGTTGATTGTGTAGTCGATTTCCCCCTTGACATACTGTGCGTAGGGGATGGAGAAAATCTTGTATGCCCCGTCTGACTTCTTTTGGCCGACGATGTTGGAGATGGCGTAGAGGAGGTTGCCGGCGGTCTCGATGGAGGCGCGCCAGGTGTAGGTGTTGACCTGCCGGGGAAGGCGGAACAGCCCGGTAGATGCCGATGCCGGACGCCGGTTGGTGTGATACCAGGTATAGCCCGTGCGCATTATGAAGTGGTCTTCATAGCTGTAACGTAACAAGGGGTTGTTGGGGGCGATATGGTTGATGAAGTCAACCGTCGAACGTGGCAGCGATACCACATTGAGGTCTATCAGATCGAAAGTTCGGCGGGTCAGGTTGTTGCGGTCAGCCCATTTGAAACGCCACGCCGCTCCGGCGATGACGCGGGTGTATTCCGGCCGTTCCTGCCACATGAATGTGAGCGCGAACTCGGTCGATGCCCGGTTACGGCGTTTGAAAGCCGAGGTCAGGAATGGTGCCTCCATCTTCGGGAAGGTGATGCCCACCTCCCCGGCCAGTTCCGTGTAACGGTCATTTATCAGTCCCTCAAGATTGCCTGAAAGGCTCTCGTAGGCTCCTCGGAATTTGACATTCAGTATCTCGCCGCCGTGGAAAATGTTGCGGTTGGTCCAGGTGACTCCCCCCCCGACTCCAAGGTCTCCCTCGGAGTTGGTGCCTTCCAGCTCGAAGGTGATACCCTGTTTCTTGGTGCGGGAGAGCAGAACGAACGCGTCAAGAGCCTCCTCCCCGTCGACCTCTCCGGCAGGGGAGGTGACAATGTTGACATAGCGCAGGATGGCCAGACGGTTGAAATTCTCATATGTGCGATCCATCGCCGAAGTGGAGTAAAGCTCACCGGGACGGATGTAGCATTGCTCGGCCAATACGCCGGGGCGCAGGAACCTGTCAGGGCCGTAGAGTATTTTCAGGCCGTCGTAAGTGATGGTGTCGTTGGCGGCGAAACGCATCGCGGTAGCGTCGTCGCCGGGTGAGAAGTCGGTGACGATGAAGACATTCCGGAAGCGGTAGCGCATACCCGGGTCTTTTACCGTCATCTTCAGGTCTACCTCCTTGGAACCCTCTATGGTGTCGGCAGTGAAGGATATATACTCTTTGGTGAATCCGAGATACCCCCGTTGGCGCATCTCCTCGGTTATCACCGCGCGGATATTGTCGAGGTTGTTGCGGTCGAGGTTGTCCCCCACCGCGAGCGGAAAGCGCAGGGAGTCAGCCGCCACCACCTCCCTGACGGTCGAGTCGGAATATTCGGTGGAAAATGAGCTGACCTTGTGGGGCGCGCCGGGACGCAGAAGGTAGCTGACGGCAATCTTTTTCTTCCCGTCGCTGACAGTGTCGACCTCGACAGTCACATCGTTGTAGCCCCGGTTGATCATAGCCAGACGCAACTGCCGCGCACTCTGGTCGGTCAGCTGCGGGTCATAGATGGCCGGTTCCTGGCCGATTTTGCGCAGCCACCGGTTGAATTTTCCGTCCGATTTCCCCGACAGGTTGTAGACACCGAGCTGCAGCTTCCAGAATCCCAGCACTTTATGGTTCGGAACCTGCCGGAGGTAATTGACCAGCCCGTTTGTCGACACGCCGGAAGAGTCCACCACGGCGATATCCACCTTGTCGAGCAGATAGCTTCCGTCAGGGACATGCTTGGTCGAGCTGCACCCTTGCGCCAACACGCAAAGCACAGCCGCCATCACCATCGCCACAAACTTTCCTGTTCTCTTCACTTCTTTCGCTGGGGTTAACCGGGCAAATTACCACAATCAACCTGCAAAGGTAGCAACAATTCCCCACACTTCCCCCATCCTCCCCCGATTTTACATATTTTGTCACAAACTAAACACTGGAAAATAATGCGAAATCCGGCAAACCGTGGATGGGACGGGGTGCCGGATTGTTGATGTCATTGGGGGAATGGGGGGCTTCAGTTCTTTTTGCGGCCCTGGAGGTCGTCGTTGGAGATGGAGGCTGCTGTCTTCTTGACGGTGGTGTTGAGGGAACCGAAACGGTAGGAGATGCGCAGACCGAAGGTGCGGCGCGTCGAGGAGCCGATGGAGAGATATTCGCTGTGGCTGCCCGGGGTGTCGGTTATGGTCCGGAAATCCTGACGGGTAGGACCGGCGAAGTTGCGGGCGATGATTCCGACAGTCAGGCGGTCATCCTTGAGGAAACGGCGGGTGAGTACCACTTCATACCCCAGACCTGAGCTGCCGGGCATCTTGGTCTCCGAGTAGGGGGAGCCGACGCTTCCTGACCAATACCATAGGCAGGCTGAGGGCTCAAGTTTCCAGGGAAGTTTCTGCACGACTCTCACAAAGGGGTTCCACCACCATCCTTTCATGCTCTTGTCGGGATTGCGGTAATGGTTGTAGCCCGCGCTCAGGTTGACCAGCAAGGATGTCTTCTCTGTGATGCTCCACTGGCCGTAGAACGATGAGATGAAGCTGCGTTGTTTCCCGATGTTGGCATATGTCGAATAACTGATGTCATTCTCGACCCATTTCTTCTCGCTCAGGGCGTTGTTGACGATTGTCCCTCCGACATAGAAGCTGAGGTTGAACTTGTTGGTGTACATCGACATCTCGGCGGTTATGTTGTTGTAGACCTCACTCTCGAGGTCGGGGTTGCCGTAGCTGACGGTGGTCGGGGTGATTGACCGCGCAGGGTCGAGATAGCTGATTCCGGGGCGGTGGATTGTCCGGTTGTAGGATGCCTTGAGGGTAATCGCGTCGGTGAGGTTGTAAGACATTCCGACCGAGGGCACCCAGTCGTTGAGCTTTGACGCAAAGTCGGGATGGTCGCCGTTGGTCTGGTGGATGAACTTCGCCGACAGATAGGAATACTCATATCGCATTCCGGCACGGAAATTCCACTTCCCCAACATCAGGCGATAATCGCCGTAGACAGCCGCCACTGTGGTGTGATGGGTGAACTCGGTCTCATATTGCGCCACGTCGCGGTAGTCCTGCAGGTTTGTCGAATGGTTGCGGCGGAAGATGGCCTTGGCTCCCACGTCGAGTTTGTGGTGCTCGCCGTAAGGGCGGCTCCAGTCGGCCTGCCCGGTATGCTCGGTGAATGTCAGCTTCGAGTTGTTACCGATGGCCGAATAGGGAAATTCGCAGTTGACCTTGTCGGTATATTCGGTCAGGGAGTTGGTGTGCTGGCGGGTTGTCGACAGGCGGTAGCTGAGCGTGATGGTCTCCCCCTTGCGACGGGTGGAGCGCTGATAGTTGGCCGAGCCGTCGATGTCGTAATAGTTGTTGTCGGGGTATGTGTTGCGGCGTGAATAGCTGTAAAGTTCAGAGCCGTCAGGTCCGAAAAGTGCGGTGTGACCCCCTCCGTCAAAGTGGTTTTGGTGCCAGAGCCATCCCTGAGCCTCCATCGTCAGCAGGTTGAGGGTGTCCGGTTCCCAGCTCGCTTCAAGTCCGCCCCATCCGTTGCGATAGGTCGATTCGGAGTAGCCGGATGAGAAAAGGCTGTTGCCCGAGTCGTAATATATGTCACTCTGCTCATTGCGGCGGCGTGTCTCCTTGCGGTTGCTGTAGCTCTCACCTCCGTAGACCGAGAAGGTCAGCTTGTCGATCTGGCTGGTAAGGTAGAGATTCGGGAGCGGTTCGGGATTGTTGTTGTCGAGGTAGAGCGATGCCGTGCCCGTCACTCCGCGCATCGAGGTCTCGGAGTCTGTCACGATATTGAGAATCGCCCCGACCCCCTCGGCATCCTCCCGTGCGCCCGGGTCGGTTATGACCTCGATTTTCTTGATGGAGGAGGCGGGAATGGCGGCGAAGATATCCTTGGCGTTTTTGGTGAAGGAGTTGTTGGGGCGCCCGTTCTTGTAAATCTTGAAGTTGGTCGAGCCTTTGACCTTGATAGTGCCGTCTGACTCGACGGTTACCAGCGGCACCTTCCGCAGCATCTCCTGCAAGGTGTTGGTCTGCGCCTCCGGGTCGGCCTTTACGTCGTAACCGATGCGGTCTATCTCGCGGGTGACCAGTGGCCGCTGAGCCACGACCTCCACCTCGGCCAACTCGTTTTTGTTGTCGCTGACAGTCAGTCGGCCAAAATCCTTGACCGGCTCGGAGGATGTCACCTTGAAGGGGAGGTTGACAGGCTGTTTGCCGACAGAGGTGACGGTCAGGCGGTAGTCGCCGCCCTTCGGCAACCCCTGGGAGAAACGTCCGAGGTCGTCGGTCACACCGAGCGACACCGGCTTCAGCGAGTCGGCTGCGGCGTAAATCCTGACTGTGGCGTAAATTTCCGGTTCGCCTGTCGAATCGGCCACCTCACCGATGGCTTTGAACGGTGATGCAGCCGTGGCAAGTCCGGCTATGGAAAGAATGAGGGAGAGAGACAGCAAAAGTCTGCGTGCCATGTTTGCTATTACATCTATGATGAGACGGTATCGGGGAGAGGTTTTATCATTAGACGTATGGAATAGCCGGAACGTTGCACGGCCTTATGATATTTTTTTTCAGGGAAGGGGTGACGGTTAGCCCTCCGAGTGGAAATCCGCACGGATGAATTCGGCCACAGAGGGCGCGGAGTTCGGCCCGATTACGATGTCAGCCTGCTCCTTTACCCCCGGCAGGGCGTTCTCGACCGCCACCGAAAGGTCGGCCACCTCCATCATCGGGAGATCGTTGAGGTTGTCGCCGAAGACCACTATCCGTGATGCTCCCAGCTCAGTCGCGACATCCCTGATGGCCGTCGCCTTGGAGCATCCCGGGGAATAGACATCCATCAGGGCGACCTCGGGATTGAAGATGTCGCGGTACCAGGCCGCCGAGCATTCGGTCTTTTTCCGGATTGCCTGGCAGAGACGTTCCATCTTCTCCGGGTTACCGATGGCGAAGAACAGCACGGTCGCCTCGTAAGCCTTGGGCTTCTGGCCGAGATGGAACCGTTTCAGGGCCAGATGGCGGCGCTCCTGATAGAAAGCGTCTTCGCGGGAGGTCAGTCCGGCGGTGTGGTAGACATTCAGCATCTCGTGCTGCCCAAGGCAGTAGTTGAAGGGGTGGATGCCCGCGGCTTCAAATTCCCGGGCTATCGTCTCCGAGTCATAGACCGACATCATGCGGACATAGTCGTAACGCGCCAGGCGGCGGTTCCAGTAGGCCGCGCCTGTCATCACGATAGCCGGTATGTCGCGCCCTGCCGGGGTCTTGGCGGGAAACACCTTCTCAAGTAGCGGCTGCACGGTGGCGGGGGTACGGGCCGTGGCCACTGTGAACATTGCCCCCTCCTTGATGAGTGAGTTGAGTATGCGGGCGCTCTCGGCGGAAACGCGGCTCGAGGGGTCGAGCAACGTTCCGTCGAGGTCGCTTACATATAAGGTGTCGCGGTTCATCAGATGCCGGTGTAGGTAGAGGGTGAGAGCTGTTTCAGCTCGGCCTTCACTTCGGGAGTCACATCGAGGGTGTCGATGAATTCGGCTATGGACTCGGCGGTGACGGTGGTGTTGACGCGGGTGAGCTGTTTCAGTGTCTCGTAAGGACGGGGATAGCCTTCGCGGCGGAGGATGGTCTGGATTCCCTCGGCGACAACAGCCCAAGCGGCGTTGAGGTCGCGGTCGATCGCGCTCTGGTTGAGCAGCAGTTTGCCGAGCCCCTTGAGGGTAGAGTGGATGGCGATGACGCTGTGGGCCATCGGCACACCGACGTTGCGAAGCACCGTGGAGTCGGTCAGGTCGCGCTGCAGGCGGGAAACGGGGAGCTTCTGCGAGAGGTGGGCATAGATGGCGTTGGCGATACCCAGGTTCCCCTCGGAGTTCTCGAAGTCGATGGGGTTGACCTTGTGGGGCATCGCGGAGGAACCGACCTCGCCGGCCTTGATTTTCTGCTTGAAATATTCAGCCGAGACATACATCCACACGTCGCGGTCGAGGTCGAGGATGATGGTGTTGATGCGGCGCAGCGCGTCGAAAAGCGCGGCCAGGTTGTCGTAGTTTGAAATCTGGGTGGTCCACTCCTCGCGGCCAATGCCAAGCTTCTCGCTGAGGAAGCTGTTGCCGAACTTGCGCCAGTCGATCGAGGGGAAGGAGGCATTGTGGGCGTTGAAGTTGCCGGTGGCTCCGCCGAACTTGCCGGTGATTGGGGTCGAGGCGAGCAGTTCGCGCTGACGGCGCAGACGGTAGACAAACACCTCGATTTCCTTGCCAAGACGGGTGGGTGACGCGGGCTGTCCGTGGGTCTTGGCCAGCATGGCCACTTCGGCCCACTCCTCGGCGCGTGCCTCCAGGGCGGCAATCAGTTCATCCAGCAGGGGGAGGAACACATCGTTGACGGCATCCTTCACCGACATCGGCACGGAGGTGTTGTTGATGTCCTGCGAGGTCAGGCCGAAATGGATGAACTCCTTCCACCGGGCGAGCCCCATCTGGTCGAAACGCTCCTTGATGAAATACTCCACAGCCTTTACGTCATGGTTGGTCACCGACTCATGTTCCTTTATGCGCATCGCGTCGGCTTCGGTGAAATCCTTATATAAGGAGGGGAGTTTCTCCAGCGCATCGGCGGGGACATCGGCCAGCTGGGGCAACGGCAGTTGGCACAGGGCGATGAAATACTCCACCTCGACCTTTACGCGGTAACGGATCAGGGCGAATTCCGAGAAATACATGTCGAGACCCGAAGTCTTCGAGCGGTAACGGCCATCGATAGGGGAGATGGCGGTGAGTGTTGACAGTTCCAAAACGAGCTTGTTTAAGGTTCTTATACTGATTTGAAAGTGCAAAGTTACAAAAAATCCCGGTAGCCCCCAACAAGTTTGTCGGCATCCCGTCGGGAGGATTTGTTTTGTGTCGGTTCCGCGAATGATTCGCGGCGGTCTCGGCGATAGGAAATTGACGGATTTTTGGCCTGGATGTTAAATTGCTAACTATCAACGATGTTTGGAAAATTGTGAAATTTTATTTGAAAAAAGTTGCTGAAAAATTTGGTGGGTAACAAAAAAGTGCATAACTTTGCATCGCTTTTGAGGGCGAGAGGGCGCTTAGCTCAGCTGGTTCAGAGCGTCTGCCTTACAAGCAGAGGGTCGGGGGTTCG
>URLF01000028.1 GCA_900548705.1 uncultured Porphyromonadaceae bacterium
TTCAGACGGTTTGCTGAGCGGTGTCGCCGGGAGGGGATTCTGCTGATTGCGCTCTTCCCCCCACGCTATTATCTGCCTGCGGCTTCCACCCCTGTCAGTGACAAAGTCAGGGAAATGGGGCGCGAGATTGGCTTTGATGTCATAGATGACACCTCCGATGCCTGGTTCCTGGAGCATCCCGAACTTTTCTATGACAATGTGCATCTCAACGGCGACGGAGCCTTGGCATATTCCCGCAGGGTGGCCCCCAGGCTGCGTTCCATCATCCGTGGCGAGCATCGGCCTGACACGGTAAAGACCGCTGAATGAGGCCGATTTGATGCGTATTCTGCCAAATTCAGGCAATGGTTATTAAAAAAAGTTGAGGAGGTTGCAGGTTGGCATAATATTTGCTAACTTTGTGCCATAGACAATCCACTGAAATTATTCATTAACCATTATAAACCTATACTGTCATGGCAGAAAACAACAAACAGCAGGAAATCAAAATCGAACTCACTCCCGAAGTAGCCGGTGGCCACTATGCCAACCTGGCCGTCATCGCCCACACCCCCGGTGAGTTCTTCATCGACTTCATCGCCGTTTCCCCCAACATGCCCCAGGCCCGCGTAAACACCCGCGTGATCATGAACCCCGAGAACGCCAAGAACCTTCTCTTCGCTCTGCGCGACAACATCCAGAAGTATGAGAACACCTTCGGCGAAATCGAGCGCAAGGTTGCCCAGGGCAACAACAATGCCAACCCCTTCCAGGCGTAAATCCCATTGATGCCGATGACCCGGGGCTTTGAAAAGTCCCGGGTCATCGGTTTCAAACTTCAACAATACACCGATGAAACCCAACAACCTCCTGATTTACAATTCCCTTTCGAGAAACAAGGAACTCTTCCGTCCCATCCATGAGGGGAGGGTCGGAATGTATGTCTGCGGCCCGACGGTCTACGGCGACGGCCATCTCGGCCACGCCCGTCCCGCCATAACCTTCGATGTCCTTTACCGTTACCTCTGTTGGCTCGGATACAAGGTGAGGTATGTCCGCAACATCACCGATGTCGGTCATCTCGAGCATGATGCCGACGAGGGGGAAGACAAAATCGCCAAGAAGGCCCGTCTGGAGCAGCTTGAGCCGATGGAGGTTGTGCAGCATTATCTCAACCGCTACCACAAGGCGATGGAGCGGCTCAACGTCCTTCCCCCGTCAATCGAGCCTCACGCTTCGGGCCATATTATCGAGCAAATTGAGTATGTCAAGAAGATTCTCGACGCGGGGCTTGCTTATGAGAGCAACGGATCGGTGTATTTCGATGTCCCCGCCTACAACGCCAGATACCATTACGGGAAGCTTTCCGGACGTAATGTCGAGGAGCTGCTGAGCGAGACCCGCGCCCTCGACGGACAGGCCGAGAAGCGTCATCCCGCCGACTTCGCCCTTTGGAAGAAAGCATCCCCCGAGCATATCATGCGCTGGCCGTCACCCTGGAGTGACGGTTTTCCCGGATGGCATCTCGAATGCTCCACGATGAGCGAGAAATACCTCGGCCGGGAGTTTGACATCCATGGCGGCGGCATTGACCTGAAATTCCCTCACCACGAGTGTGAGATAGCCCAGACTGTGGCCTGCAACGGCCACGACTCGGTGCATTACTGGATGCACAACAACATGATTACCATCAACGGACAGAAGATGGGCAAGTCGCTGGGCAACTTCATCACCCTTGATGAATTTTTCAACGGCACCCACGAGAAGCTCGAAAAGGCTTACTCCCCGATGACCATCCGCCTGTTCATCCTGATGGCACATTACCGTTCGACCGTCGATTTCTCCAACGAGGCTTTGCAGGCTTCCGAGAAGGCGCTTGACAAGCTGCTTGAGGGATGGCGCCGCATCGGCGCCCTTGTCCCCTCCGACAGTTCCGACATAAAGGATGACATCGCCCGTATCTCGCGTGAATGTCAGGAGGCGATGGATGACGACCTCAACACACCTATCGTCATCTCCCACCTCTTCGAGGCTGTCTCGCTTGTCAACAAGGTCAACGACGGCCACGCCAAGGCTACCGCCGAGGATGTCGAGCAGCTGCGCGACCTTTTCCAGACCTACCTTTTCGACATACTCGGTATCGTCGACGAGCAGGCCGGTGGACTTTCCGCTTCCGGCAAGGACGCGATGGAGCCGTATCGTGGTGCGGTCGACCTGCTCCTGAAACTGCGCGGCGACGCCAAGGCCAAGAAAGACTGGGCCACCTCCGACCTTATCCGCGACCAGCTTGCCGCTTTGGGTTTCTCGGTCAAGGATACCAAGAACGGCGCGGAGTGGTCGCTGAAATGACCTTCCTTAAACCTTAACGGGCCGCAGCCCCCTGACACGGGGGCTGGCCCCTCAATTATCTGACCACAATGGATGTACTGGGATTCGGAGAAACAATGCTCGAAGAGATGCCTTTCGAGCCTACCGATCAGCAGATACAGCTGACCGCCGCCCTGGCGCGTTTCTGTTCGGCCGAGACCCCCAGTGATTCGGTGTTCATACTCAACGGGTATGCCGGCACCGGAAAGACATCCGTTATGGGAGCCTTGGTCAGGAGTCTCCACCGCGTAGGGGTACACACTATGCTGCTTGCCTCCACCGGACGGGCGGCCAAAGTGCTGTCATCCTTCACCGGTTTCCCTGCCCACACCATCCATCGCCAGATCTACACCTCGGGTTCGTTCAATTCCGACGGTTCGCCGACAATGGCGAAAATCAACCATAATCCCCATGTCAACACCATCTTCATCGTCGATGAGGCTTCGATGATAGGGGAGGGGAATGACGGAGGGATGAACCTCTTGCAGGATCTGGTGATGTATGTCTACACCGGACAGAACTGCAAGCTGATTCTGCTTGGCGACACGGCCCAGCTCCCCCCGGTCGGAAGTTCGGAGTCCCCGGCTATGTCGGCGGCGGCATTCAAGGCCATGGGGCTGAGGGTTACGCGGGCAACCATCACCCGCACAGTCCGCCAGAAACAGCGTTCTGGCATTCTCTACAATGCCACCTGGCTCCGCCGGGCAATGAAACAGGAGACCTTGCCAGAACCTCAGCTGACGGTCACCCCGTTCAATGATGTCAACGTCGTTGTTCCCGAGGACATGGAGGATGAGCTTGGGAAGTCGTTCGCCGAATATGGTGAGGATCAGACCATCATCATCACCCGCTCCAACCGCCGCGCCGTGGACTTCAATCTCGCCGTCAGGAAACAGATATTCGACCGTGAGGAGGTGCTGGCCAAGGGTGACCGGCTGCTTATCTCCAAAAACAACTATTACTGGCCCAACCGTCACCGCAAACTCCTTGCGGAGCAAGCATCGCGGGGTGAGGGCAACTCGGTCCAGGTCGGCCCGACACCTGTCTTCGACACTCCCCGCAGTGGTGTCGCCCTGCCTGACGACCGTCCATTGGCCGACATCCCCCCTGTATCCAACGGGAGAGTGCCTTATTTCCTTGCCAACGGAGAGGTGGCTGTCGTTGAGGAAATCCTATCGACCGAGATCCGCGACATGATTGAGTTCGCCGACGTTACCCTTTGGTTGCCAGACAGTGACAGCCGCATCAACGCGAAAATCGTGGTAGACTCCCTGACCGCCGAGACCGCAGGCCTTCCGCGCGACAAAGTGGAGACAATAGGCCGTCGGACACTTCTGGAGGCCGACCGCGTCTACGCCTCCCCCTCATACCAGCGGGAAGCATTGCGCAACTGCCCGTATTTCAACGCCCTGCAAGTCAAATACGCCTATGCCGTCACCTGCCACAAGGCCCAAGGCGGCCAGTGGGATTCAGTATTTGTCGACATGGGCTACATTCCCCCCGAGGCATACCTCAGTCTCGACTTCTACCGCTGGCTCTACACCTCCGTCACCCGCGCCTCCCGCCGCCTCTCCCTCCTCAACCCCACCTGCCGCATCATCTGACCCAATCCGCTTCCCATTCATTCCCCTCAAATATTTGTTTGTTTCAGGCATGTTGCGTAACTTTGCGGTAAATTAAAATACATACTGAAAATGAATCTTTTTGACCGTGTGTCGGAGGACATAAAGAAGGCGATGCTCGCCCGCGACACCCAGGCGCTGGATGCTCTCCGCGGAATCAAAAAGGAATTCCTGGAGGCCAAGACCGCCAAGGGTTCCGACGGCGACCTCTCTGACGAGAAGGCTGTCACCATACTTGCCAAGATGATCAAGCAGCGCAAGGAGAGCGCCGACATCTACTCCCAGCAGAACCGCCCCGAACTGGCCGCCGTCGAGATGGCACAGGCCGAGGTGATCGGGCGTTATATGCCTGCCAGCCTTTCGGAGGAGGAGCTGACCGAAAAGCTCCGCGAGATAATAGCCCGCGTGGGGGCGACATCCCCCAAGGAGATGGGCAAGGTGATGGGAGTCGCCTCAAAGGAACTCGCCGGACGTGCCGAAGGAAAGGCTATCTCCGCCAAGGTCAAGGAGCTGCTCTCATAATACATTCCCCCTCTTAACATTCCCCCAAGATGCTTACATTACAACAGATAAAGGCTGATCCCGCCCGCACTGTGGCGCGACTGGCCATCAAGGGTTTCGATGGAAAGGAACCCATCGACAAGGTGCTTGCCCTTGACGAGCGCCGTCGTCAGTTACAGCTCGACAATGACAACAAGGCCGCCGAGCTGAACCGTATCGCCGCCTCCATCGGCCAGCTGATGAAGGAGGGCAAGAAGGATGAGGCAAATGAGGCCAAGGCTGAGGTCGGTGCCCTCAAGGATGCCCAGAAGGAGATAGCCGTGCAGCTCGCAGCCACAGAGCAGGAGCTCCGCGACCTCCTCTGCACTATCCCCAACCTCCCCTGCGACATGGTGCCGGAGGGTAAAACCGCCGAGGACAACGTAGTTGAGAAAACCGGTGGCCCGATGCCCAATCTCCCCGAGGATGCCCTCGCCCACTGGGATCTGGCAAAGAAATACAACCTCATAGACTTCGACCTCGGTGTGAAAATCACCGGCGCGGGTTTCCCTGTCTACATCGGTAAGGGCGCACGCCTGCAACGCGCTCTCATCCAGTTCTTCCTCGATGAGGCCAACGCCGCCGGATATGTGGAAATCGAGCCCCCCTATGTTGTCAACGAGGCTTCGGCCTACGGTACCGGACAGCTCCCCGACAAGGAGGCTCAGATGTATCATTGCGAGCTTGACAACCTCTACCTGATTCCGACCGCCGAGGTACCTGTGACCAACATCTACCGCGATGTCATCCTGAGCGAGGACGCGCTCCCCAAGAAGAACTGCGCCTACTCGGCTTGCTTCCGTCGCGAAGCCGGCAGCTACGGCAAGGATGTACGCGGTCTCAACCGTCTCCATCAGTTCGACAAGGTCGAGATTGTCCGCATCGAGAAGCCCGAAAATTCCTATGCCTCTCTCGAAGAGATGAAAGACCACGTCCAGAGCCTCCTCGACAAGCTCGGCCTCCCCTGGCATATCCTGCGTCTCTGTGGCGGTGACATGAGCTTCACCTCCGCCATCACCTTCGACTTCGAGGTGTGGTCGGGTGCCCAGAAACGCTGGCTGGAGGTTTCCTCCGTCTCCAACTTCGAGACCTATCAGGCCAACCGCCTGAAATGCCGCTATCGCGGAGAGGACAAGAAGACCCATCTTTGCCATACCCTCAATGGCTCCGCCCTCGCGTTGCCCCGTATCATGGCCGCGATGCTCGAGAACAACCAGACCCCCGAGGGCATCGTGGTTCCCGAATGCCTGCGCCGCTACACCGGCTTCGACATCATCAACTGATAAGTAAGGTTAATAAACTTACCAGCCCCCTTATCTGTATTTATATCGTATATCTGTCGCGCGGAACGGTTGCAAGTCTGCTGACTCAGACCGTTCCGCGTCGTTATTTCCTATTAAGCCGTCATTTCCTGTTAAATGGAGAATCTCAGACAATTGCTGCGCCAGGAATGTGAGTATGTTCCTTCTGATTCCACTCTCGACGAATTTCTCGGAGCGGCTACACTGAAGCATCTCCATCGTTCTGAAATTCTCGTCCATGTAGGAGAGGTAGCCGATTCGATGTATATCGTGAAGGAGGGCATCCTTCGTCTTACCGATATGAATGGTGACAGGGAGCGCACATTCGCTTTCGGGTTGCCGGGCACGGTGTTCGTCTCCAAATATTCATTTGTCAGACAGTTGCCATCATATTATCAGGTTGAGGCGTGTTGTGACTCGGTGGTGCTTTGCGTCCCCCGTCGTGCGTATGACAGCCTGATAGAGTCTAATCATGACTTCACCCGCTGGATGCTTGTCTTGTCGCAGACCGAACTCTTTTACCAGGAATATAAAAATTCAAGTGTCAACAACGGCAGTGCCGCCGAAAGATTTGAGGCATTGCTGCGTCTGAGGTCCGAGATTCCGATGAATGTGTCAGGAAGGACAGTCGCCTCATATCTCGACATTTCCCCGGAATATTATTGCCGCCTGAAAAAACGGTTCCTTAAACATTGATTGTATCGCCGTATTTATTGACATGTGTCAATCATTGCGGGAAAAAATTGGCATATATTTGCAATATCGCATTTTGGAGCTGTTGCCGTGACAGTCAAAACGGCCTAAACGATTACATCTGTCCAAAATCATGAGGGAAGGTATCACTCCCCCCGGAGTGAGCTTATCCCAATTTGCTGACATATTGACCTATTCACACTAATCCAGTCACTCATACCAAAGTTGTTTTATGAGAAAAACTTTACTTAAATCGCTGTCAGTCTGTTTGACTCTGATGGTAGGGGCCGGTGCTTATGCCGCACCGCTGCTTCCGAAAACGACCTCTTCGGGAGGGTCTGTGTCTGCTGCCGCTGTCGCTGTGGAGCAACTGCCGCAACAGTCGCCAGAGAAATTCCCGCAACCGTTGTTGACCCGCGGTCTCGATGCCGCGCAACTCGAAGGAATCCGTCCGCTGACCTCAGACGCCGTAGTGCGCAACCGCCGTGCAATGCTGTCGGCGACATCGGCCAACCGCGCGATGTCAAATGCCGTAGGCCTCCAGGCATATGTCTTCTACGGGAAGTCTCCCAAGGGGGTCTACAATATTCCCCGCTCCGCAACGGAAGATTTTGAGCTGGTGCTCCAACCCTCTTCCAATTACAGTTGTAATTTCGGCTGTGTGTTTGACGGCGACGTGATCCATATGGGGGTCGTAGAAAACGGCTACTATGGAGCCAGCTATTATTATGTGGAAATCGATGCCAACACCGGTTCCCAGCTCAAGAAAACCAAACTCAACGCCGGAGAGTATGACATTCTGGCCCAGGCCTGCGCCCTCGACCCCACGACGGGTGATGTCTACGGCGTGTTCATGTCAAAGGATTTCAACACCAAGAACTGGGCGAAGGCGAAATACACGTCGCCCGTCGGCTCCACTGTCATCAAGGCCGGTTTCGGCCCGACAATCATGGGGCTGGGATGTGACGACAGCGGTCAATACTGGGGCCTGACCATGGATGGAGAGCTCCTGAAAATCGACAAGACCACCGGCGATTATGAAGTCGTCGCCCAGACCGAAGTCGTCAGTGGCTCGACCTATGCCGTGAGCGGCTGCGTGAATTCCCGGGATAACACCTTCATCCAGTCGACCATGGCAAACAGTTCCTCCTCGGCGCTGTATGAAGTGAATCTCGCCACCGGCGCTACGACCAAACTGCTTGACTTCGATTCCGGCTATCAGTTTGGTGGCCTCCATACCTGGGCTTATCCCGAGAAGGCTCCCACCGCTCCCTTGGTGACGCTCGATTGCGAAATGGGCTCGATGGATGCTGTCGTGACCCTGACGATGCCCACGGAACTCTTCGATGGCACCCCCATTGGGGAGCAGCCTGTCTCCTACACTATCAAATACGGCAACAATGCAGCAGATGTCCGGGAAGGGACTGCCGCCGCCGGGGCCACAGTCACCGAGTCGATTACCTTCCCCTTCGCCGGTATGAAGGAAATCACGGTGTGGTGCCACAACGATGCCGGTACCTCCCCCAAGGTGAAGAACTCGATTTTTGTTGGCAAAGGCACACCCATGGCTCCCCAGAATGTGTCGCTGACCTGGGCTGACGGAGTGGCGACCCTGACATGGGATGCCGTGACCGAGGGTTCTGACATGGGTTATTTCAATCCCGCCGATATCCGCTATGACATCTCCGACCTGACCGGTACACTGGTAAGGGAGGATGTAGAGGGTACTTCTGCCACGTTTGATGTGGCCGAGCCTGCCAGCGGTGTGATTTCCATCGGCTATAAGGTGAAGGCGAAAAACGGCGACCGCAAGTCGTTTGACACAGCCTCCAATACGATCTCCCTGGGCCATTACAGCGCTCCCGTGACTATCGAGTTCTCCTCAAAGGATATCTTCAACCAGCATGTGGTGGTGGACGGCAATACCGACGGCAAGACCTGGGCATACGGTTCAAGGGTGGCTGAATATACCTACCACTCTTCAAACACTGCCGATGACTGGCTCTTTACTCCCGGCATCGAGCTGACCGGAGGGAAGGCTTACTCCGTGAAAGCCACTGCGAAAGGAAGCCAAAACTATCCAGAGAAGATGGAGATCAAGGCCGGCCAGGGGGTTACCGCTGAAGCCATGACCATCAGTGTGGCCAATGTGATGGCGTTCAACACAAACGACGAGATGGTTCAGGAAGGTTTCTTCCTCTGCCCCGAATCGGGAATGTACAATATCGGCTTCCACGCTCTGTCAGACCCCAACATGAATCGTCTGAAGATGTCGAAATATGAGGTCGAGGAGCTGTCTTCGTGCCTTATTCCGGCTGCCGCAGCCGACATCGCCGTGAAACCCAGCACCATCGGCGACCTTACCGCCACCATCACTTTCACCCTCCCTGCCAAGAGTATTCTTGACGATGACCTCGAAGGAGAGATGACTTACACCCTGCTCTGCGGAGATCGGACGGTTAAGACTGCTACGGGAAGTGTAGGTGAGGCCGTCTCGGTAGAGGACACCGTGGAGTCTGAAGGTGACTACACCTATACGGTAATCTGCTCGAATGCTACCGGAACAGGTCCGAAGGCCTCAGCCTCCGCATTCATCGGTCCGTTGGCCGCGTCTGCTCCCACCGGTTTCGCCGTGAGCAAGTCAGGTGACAACACTCTGCATTTCACATGGAATGCCGTGACCACCGATGAGGCCGGCCATGAGCTTCCCGCCGGAAACATCACTTACAGTCTGTTTGCCATCGAAGACGGTTATCCCACCGGTGTCCTCGCCAAAGACATCACCTCATGCGAATATGACTTGGAGGTGGATATGCCTGATAACCAGGAGATAGTGGTGTATGGTCTCGCCGCCTTCAACCGTGGCAAGAACAGCGGCCTTGTCGGAGTGCAGATTCTGCTTGGCGATGACTACGAAATGCCGGTGGTATACACCGATACCGAGTCACTCCAGAATTATGCGCTGTTCGTGCAGGGCAGCGGCAATGTCGGCATTGGCTCCAGTGCTTCCATGGGAATCATGGGCGCGGACGATGACTCCTATTTCGTTATCCAGAACCAAAATGCCGGAGGTGTCGGCGCGATGCTCACCGGTAATATCGCCGTCAGCGGCGAATCGCCTATGCTGAGTTTCTATGTCTATCGACTGGTAGGCGAGGGCAATCTCCCCGATATGAACAAGACCACCGTGCAGGTGTTCACCGCCGACGGGCAGCTCGTCACCCTCGATGAGTTCACCCATTATGAGAAACTCCCCGAGGAAAATGCATGGAATCGTGTGCGTTATTCCCTGCAGGACTTCGCCGGACAGACCATCCGCATCCGCATCATCGGCGAAGCCGTCGGGTTCGCTTACCACCTTTATGATGCTATCACAATCTACAACGAAGTGCCCTTCGACCTGTCTGTCAAGATTGCCGCACCCCGTAAGGTGGCGACCGGCGAGACTTTCCCCATCTCCGTGGATGTCGTCAACGAAGGTGCCCAGGATATTGATGAGTTCTCTGTGAGCCTCTTGCGTGATGGGGAATTGGTTGATACCCATACTTTTGAAAATGGCCTTGGTTTCGACGAGTCAGGACGGGTGGAGTTCACCTCCAGCATCGGACTTTATGACGAGACGACGGCTGTCTACACCGCTATGATTCACTGTGAGGCTGATGGCAACGAGGACAATAATCAGGTCTCGGCCACTGTCAACCGTATCATAGTCGACTATCCCGTGCCTACGGGTCTCGCCGGAGAGAATGTCAGCGAGGGTATGAGCCTTACCTGGCAGGCTCCTGAGATTCCGGAGCAGACTGTCGTGGAGACCACGGAGACATTCGAATCGGCCGAAAGTTTTGCCGACGAATATGCCGGGTGGACTTTCATCGACAACGATCAGGCTCCCATCGGCGGGTTCTCCGGTCTGGAGATTCCCGGTCATCCCTCCCGTGCGAATAGTTCGTTCTTCATTTTCGACACCGACCTGCTTGCTGACGATGATAACTCGAAGGCTTCATTCGAGGCCCACAGCGGCAAGAAATATCTCGCTTGTATTTATGCCATGCGGGGAGATCTCGATGACTGGGCCGTTTCACCGCGCCTGACCGGGGAGGAGCAGGAAATCTCATTCTATGCCCGCAGCTATAACGGCGGTTATCCTGAGAAGATTGAGGTGTATGCGACCGGCTCTGATGCCACCGATCTTGACGCTTACGAATGCGTTATGAATGCCGTCATCGTACCTAAGGAGTGGACCGAATACAAAGTGACTCTTCCCGCAGGAACCCGTCATTTCGCCATCAGGTCGTGCGCCGGTGACTCCTTCATGCTGCTTGTCGACGATGTTACCTTCAAGCGCCTCGAAGGCTTCGACGGTGAGCTTCAGGGTTACAACGTTTATTGCGACGGCACGCGAATCAACGACGCAACCATTGAGAATGCCGCCCATATACATACCGACGTGCCGGAAGGTCCGCATACCTATCATGTCACCGCAGTCTACGACAAGGGGGAATCAGAACTCTCCGAACCCCTGTTGCTGGAGAAGTCAGGTGTGGAAGGTATAGCATCGATGGCTGAACCTAAGGTGAAAACCGAAGGCCGCGTCATCATCGTCAGCGATGCCGACGGTTCGAAGGTCGATATCTTCACCGCTGACGGTCGCACGATTCTGTCTGCTCTCGGAAACACCCGTATGGCGGTTACTCCGGCCATATATATGGTTCGTGTGGGCACACGCACCTTCAAAGTAATCGTCCGCTGATAGATTCGCCGTTTGGTCAATGCATTGAATGACCTGAATCCCAAAATTATGTTTTCCCGGACGATTCCGGAGGAATCCTTTATTTGAATAGCCGGGGGTTGGCGCGAGGTAAGGCCGATAGGCCGAGCCGAAGCGGTAACCCCCGGTCACCGTATGAAACGAGCGATTCCTCCGGAATCGTTCGGGGAACTGCCCGGAAGCTGCTAATTTTTGAACACTGCCTGAACTTTCCGCTGAAGTTCATAGAGGGGAACCTGTGCAGAACAAGGGGTGATGTCGGGGGCTGCGCAGACCGGGTTGTAAATAAATCTGAAAAAAATTGGCAGAGTTTTGCGTGAATAAAGAAAAAACAGTAACTTTGGCGTTATAAAAGAGGGATTGGGCCATGCGGTCCGCCCCGGGGCTGTCTCGGAGACGAGGGGGCGCCGGAAAAATCGATGACAATCATCTGAAAAAATGTTATAGAAATCGCAGAGATAAAAACTCCATTCCATCCCAACGGATTGTATCAACCCATAATCCTTTCAAAATCCAACACCATTCCTAAACAACAATTTCCAGCATCCTAATTATGGAATCCAACGACGCCAAGAAACCCAAACGTCCGCGTATCGGCCAAATTCCAGGCGCTGCAGACAACGCCACCGGCCTTTCAGACTATCATTACGAGAAGAAATCATATTCCGCACCGGCTTCGGCGACATCATCGACAGGTGAGAAGCCCGCTTCCGGCGACGGTCAGGAACGTCAAAACCCTTACGAACGTCCCGCCGGCTATCAGCCCCGTCCTTATCAGCCTCGTAACAACAATTACGGTCAGGGCGGTTACAACAACAACCGTCAGGGCGGCTACAACAACAACAACCGTCAGGGTGGTTACAACAACAACCGTCAGGGTGGCTACAACAACAACCAGGGCGGTTACAACAAGGGTGGCTACAACAACAACCGCCGTCCCCAGAATGGTCCCGTCCGTCAGGGCAAGAGCTTCGTGCCGCGTCCCAAGCGCATCGAGTATGAGCTGCCGCTGCCCGATCCCAACGAGCAGATCCGTCTGAACAAGTTCCTCGCCAACGCCGGACTTTGCTCGCGCCGCGAGGCTGACGAATTCATCCAGCAGGGTCTGGTGAAGGTCAACGGCAATGTTGTCACCGAACTCGGTACCAAGATCGGCCACGCCGACACTGTTGAGTTCAAGGAGCAGGCTGTCGCTCTCGAAAGCAAGTGCTACATCCTTCTCAACAAGCCGAAAGATTGCGTCACCACCTCTGATGATCCCAACGGCCGCACAACCGTCCTCGACCTCGTCAAGGGTGCTTGCACAGAGCGCATCTATCCCGTAGGCCGTCTCGACCGCAACACTACCGGTGTGCTGCTGCTGACCAACGACGGTGACCTCGCCTCCAAGCTGACTCACCCCAAATATGTGAAGAAGAAAATCTATCACGTATGGACCGACAAGGATATTGCCGAGGAGGACATGCAGCGCATCGCCGATGGCATCGAGCTTGAGGATGGCGAAATCCACGCCGACGCTATCTCTTACGTCACCGAGACCGACCGCAACCAGGCCGGCATCGAAATCCACTCCGGCCGCAACCGTATCGTGCGCCGCATCTTCGAGGCTCTCGGTTATCATGTCACCAAGCTCGACCGCGTTTACTTCGCCGGTCTGACCAAGAAGAACCTTCCCCGTGGCCGCTGGCGCTACCTGACACAGGAAGAGGTCAACTTCCTCAAGATGGGTTCCTTCGAATAAAGAAAAAATGGTTTAAAGTTTAAGTCCGGCCTGTCCGGCCTTAAACTTTAAACATTAAATACCTCAACCTCAATGAAACGGACAAAAATCAACGACATATTCCGCGACTCCGCCGGTCTGGTAGGCAAGGAGGTCTGCGTCAAAGGGTGGGTGCGTACCCGCCGAGGTAACAAACACGTTCAGTTCGTCGCCCTCAATGACGGTTCGACCATCAAGAATCTCCAGATTGTGCTTGACATGTCGTCTTTCTCCGAGGAGGAGCTGAAGCCGGTCACCACCGGTTCGGCCATCTGCGTCGAAGGTCTCCTTGTCGAGTCGATGGGCAAAGGACAGTCGGTGGAGGTGCAGGCCAAAAAGCTTGAGGTCTACGGCACCGCCGACCCCGAGAGCTATCCCCTCCAGAAGAAGGGACACTCCCTGGAATTCCTCCGCGAAATCGCCCACCTGCGTCCGCGTACCAACACCTTCTCGGCTGTCTTGCGTGTACGCTCCACACTCGCTTTCGCCATCCACCGCTACTTCCAGGAACGGGGCTTCTATTATCTCAACACCCCCCTTATCACGGCAAGCGACTGTGAGGGGGCCGGCGCCATGTTCCAGGTGACCACCCTCGACCTTGAGAACCTTCCCAAGACCGAGGAGGGTAAGGTGGATTTCTCCCCCGACTTCTTCGGCAAGCCTACCGCGCTGACTGTCAGCGGACAGCTTGAAGGTGAGCTTGGAGCCACCGCCCTGGGGGCCATCTATACATTCGGCCCCACATTCCGTGCGGAGAATTCCAACACACCCCGTCACCTTGCTGAGTTCTGGATGATTGAGCCGGAAGTAGCCTTCATCGACATCAACGAGAACATGGACCTGGCCGAGGACTTCCTGAAATACTGTATCAAGTATGCCCTCGACAACTGCCGCGACGACATCGAGTTCCTCTCCGAGCATTACGACAAGGAGCTGGTTTCCCGTCTGGAATCGGTTGTCAACCAGGAATTCGTCCGCCTGACTTACACCGAAGGTGTAAAACTCCTGGAGGAGAGCGGCCACAAGTTCGAGTTCCCCGTGAAATGGGGTGTCGACCTCCAGAGCGAGCATGAGCGCTACCTGGTGGAACACTACTTCAAGCGTCCTGTGATTCTCACCGGCTACCCCAAGGAAATCAAGGCTTTCTATATGAAGCTCAACGACGACGGCAAGACCGTACGCGCGATGGATGTCCTTTTCCCCGCCATCGGCGAGATTATCGGCGGTTCCGAGCGTGAGGAGAGCTACGACAAGCTGATGACCCGCATCGAGGAGATGAATATACCGATGAAGGATATGTGGTGGTATCTCGACACCCGCCGCTTCGGCACCGTGCCCCACTCCGGCTTCGGTCTCGGCTTCGAGCGTCTTGTGCTCTTCGTGACCGGTATGACCAACATCCGCGACGTGATACCTTTCCCGCGTACTCCCAAATCCGCGGAATTCTGATATTGCCCTCCTTAGGATGGCATGACATGACAACAGGGGGGATGTGTCGGTTCCGACACATCCCCCCTGTCTGTCGTATATGATTATTTGCCGATTACTTTCAGGGCAAATCCATTGACTGAGACAATGTAAATCTTTCCGGCAATGGTCGGGAGTTCTATCGGCTCTCCGAAACTTTTTTGGCTTGCCTGCAGGACCCCGTCTGCGGTGAAGAGGTTGACGGTCTCGCCGTCGGCTACATTCTCCACGATTATCGCTCCCGGACGCACGCTGACGCTCATCTTTTCCGTGCGCACATCAAGAGTGCCTGAAGTGATGTTCTGCACGACTATCACGTGATGAGTGTCGGTCAGTTCGGGATGACCGTAAACAGAGGCTGTGATTGTGGCTTCACCCTGTTTTGTGGCGGTAACAACACCCTTCTTGGTGACAGTGGCGACATCTTCGTTGTCACTACTCCATACCAACGGAAGCCTGAAGCTGAGCCGTGCGGTCGGGGTGTCATCTGATTCGGTGGGGATTCCCTCTATAGCCATTACCGGCACATTGGAGACATCCTCGCCGATGGCGTAGACGCTGAACCCTCTCCAATATGGGGTGTTCTTGTATGTGTCGACAGCTTCGGGTTCCACGAACAGCGGCACATCGTAATTCTTGGCGGTGAATGAGGCGGGGAGAGCTGTAGGTGGTGTCTCAGCATACAACGTTATGGAGCTAAGTCCGTTGCAGCCGGATATCACGTTCTCCCCGACGGCTTCAAGCATTCCCGGGAGTTGTAAATCCCGCAGACTTGAACAGTTACGGAACGCAGACTTTCCGATAGTGGTCACAGTTCCCGGAATTGTCACCCACTCAAGAGCGGAACATCCATCCAGCATCTCGTCGCTGATGGAGGAGAGAGTTGTCGGCAACTCAATTGATTGCAATTTATTGCAACGCGCGAACGCGCCGGTTCCTATCGATTCCACAAATCCCGGAATATCAATGGCTGTCAGAGAGGTGCATTCCTGGAACGCGTACTCGCCGATTGTCTCCAAGCCCTCAGGCAGGTTGACGGTAGACAGAGCCGAGCAGCGAAGGAAGGCATATCGGTCGATGGCGGTTGTCGTGGAGGGGAACCCGAAAGAGGAGAGGCTGGTGCAGTCTCCGCACAGCTCTTCAGGGATTGTCGTGAGGCTGTCGGAGAGCTTGATTGAGGTCAGTGACGTGCATCCCTTGAAAGCTCCATAACCGAGACCGGTGACAGTCGGGCCGATTTCAATCGAAGACAACGCGATGCAATTCTTGAAGGTCTCGTTGCCGATTGTATTGACAGACGGCACAATCTGGATTGAGGGGAGGGAAGTGTAACCCATGAAAGCCCGGTGAGCGATAGTGTTGACTGAGTTCCCGAGAGCAACCGATTTCAACGACGAGCAGTCGAGGAAGGCCTCTTCGCCGATTTCCTTCATCGACTCGGTCATATCCAGCGACGTGAGCAAATCGCATCTGGCGAAAGCGTGCCTGCCGATGGCTGTCACAGACTCCGGGACAGTATATGTTCCCTGGAGGTCAAGCGGCACGGACAGAAGCCGGGTCTTGTCGCCGTTGTAGACATAACCATCCTCTATCGTGACGTCATTCCGATCATATCCCACTCCATATTTTTGAGGGAACCCCGCGTGGTAGGTGGTATTTATCGGATCGACGACCTTGACAAGGCCTGAGCATCCCTGGAAGGCGTCGTCGTCGATTCTGTGGATAGCAGGAGGAATTATCAAGTATGTCAGTGACGTGCAGTTCTCAAAGGCCTCGAAATGTATCTCCTCGAGAGTGAGGGGAAATGTGATATTTTTCAGATTCGTGCATCCGCCGAACGCATTTTCGGGTATGATAGTGATGCCTTCCGGGAGATTGATTTCCGCGAGGAGGTCACAATCTGTGAAAACCCACTGTGAGAGGCTCCCGATGGAGGAAGGCAGTTCAACTTTCCTCAGGTTCTTGCTGTCCCTGAAGCCGTCTACTCCTATCACCGTGTAGCCGACTTCGTTCTCATCATAGGCTTCCTCCGGGATGACGAGTGTTTCCCCGTCGAATGTGCCTGATTCCGGTCCTTCGCATTTTGCGGTGGTGCGGTCGGTGACGACATATCTCAGGCCTTCGTAGATGAACTCCGTCCCCTTCTCGCTGATACGTTTTACAATGAATTTTCCCCAGACAGGGTGATCCTTATATAGTTGCTCGGACGCGGCCGGAACGTAAATATCGATTTCCCCACAATTGGAGAAAGAGGTCTCGTCTATCGCGGGAGGAGTATCCACCGCCATAATCAGGTAGGGGAATCCCTCGTCAGAGCCGGCGAACGCAGACGCGCCGATTTCCCGGAGATTTGGAGAAAACAATATCCTCCTGCGTACCATCCTATCGCCGATAGGGTTTATCATTTTCATGAGTTTGGGGCAATTGCCAAAGGCCCCCTCCCCGAACACCTCGATATTCTCAAAATTGACGTATCTGTCATAGTCGGAATTGACCTTTTTCAGGACATCGCAACCATAGAAAGCCCTGTAGGGAATGGTGGTGAGGCCCGCGGGCAACTCGATTTCTTCCAGTGCTGTGCAATGGAAGAATGTGTTTTCCCCGAGGTTTGTCAAGGTCGACGGGAGTGAAATGCTTTCAAGTGACCAGCATTGCGCGAACGTGCTGTTGTCTATATGTTGCAATCCCTCGCGGAAATAGACATGTTTGAGCTCGTGGCACCCAAAAAAGGCATTTACCCCAATTTCGGTGACTGTGGATGGCAGACGGAGACTCCGCACATAGTCATAGAAGGCTATGAAATCGTCTCCGACACGGGTGACGGTATATTTCACACCCTGTTCATCCTTGACCACATCAGGTATCTTGACATACCGGGTGATATACATTCCGGTGTCGGCAGAGCCTTCGCCATCCCATTTCGGGCCGCCGATCGCCTCGCAGATCTTGTTTTCCTCATTGAGCACACGGTACTCGATCAAATCATCGGAGTCGGGATGGTCGCCGTCAGGGTCGCTATTGCCGCAATATGTGAATGTCTTTCCGGCTTGCGCCGTGGCCGAGAAGGCCATCAGCCCTCCCAGCAGAGTAAGCAATATCTTTTTCATTGTAAATGTTTTCTGGACAAGTTTGGACATATTTATTCCGCTGCGCTCTCGTGGAGGCTCAGTGTCCCGGTGGCCTCATCCCGGCTGACGGTCACCTGGCACGTCTTCTTAAGGTCGGTCTAGCCCGGTACCAGGGCTGTTATGGTCGTGGTTCCGGGACCTACGGCAGTGACGACTCCGTCGGCATCGACTGTCGCCACTTTTATGTTGGAGCTTTTCCACATCACCAGCATGTTTCCGGTCAGCTCAGGGCGTGTGGATGCCGATATCCTGCATCATCCGCAGTTCCTGGATAACAACACCGGGCCGTTTATCCGTGCTTTCATCGCGATGTATCCCCGCTATGTCGAAGAGTTGCGTCGCGATTATCCGTTGCTGACCGACACTGACATGATATTCTGCATGCTCATCTACCTCAAGCATACCACTGAAGAAATCTCCGTATACCTCAACATCTCGCGTGCGAGTGTCAACAGCGCCCGTTATCGCATCCGTTCCAAGCTGAGACTCGCCAAGGAGGAGAACCTCGACAAGTTCCTCCAGCACCGCGAGGGATGACCGACCGGGGCGGCGAGTTGCCTCCCCTTGCCGCGTATTGGCGCGATTCGCCATAATCCTAATGCATAATCGCCACACCTCCAATGGTTTCCACTTCTGTTAAATTCCCTACCTTTGCAGTCATACCAATACATTACTCATAATCAGCAATTACTATTATTATGCGCTTTTTCAGGAACCTTTCGTTGGCTCTCCTCGCGTCGGCATCTGTAGTGGGATGTAGCAGCAGCTATGACGATTCCGAACTTTGGAATGAGGTCAACAGTATCAAGGACAGGGTGTCGGGAATCGAGGCGAAGCTCTCGGGTATCAACAGTGATATCCAGGCAATCCACACACTTGTCAACTCTATCAAGAACAATGGCTATATCGTCAGTGTGACTCCGACAGCTGACGGTTATGAGATTGTCATGAGCAACGGTGACCGTTTCACGATCCATAACGGACGTGACGGCAAGGACGGTGTGGATGGCAAGGATGGTGTGGATGGTGTCAACGGCACAACCCCCATTATCGGTGTGGCCCCTGTCGACGGTGTATATTACTGGACAGTCACGGTCAACGGCAAGACAGAGTTCATGCTTGATGCCCAGGGTAACAAGATTCCCGCGACAGCATCCGGAGAGGGTGGTGGCTCGGTTGTGCCCGCTCCCGTCATCAAGGTCGATTATTACGGCTACTGGGTGATAAGCTATGACGGCGGTATCACTTTCGATTATATCCGCGATACCAGCGGCAACCCCGTAAAGGCTGTCTCCGAAGGTGGCGACAGCATCTTCCAGGATGTCTATCAGGATGGCGACTATATCGTGTTTGTCCTCGCCAACGGTACCACAATCCGCATCCGCTCATGCAAGTGTGAGGCTCCTGCCATCGAGGATGTCGTTCCTCCGGAAATCCTTGACCAGATGGATCCCTACATGAACATCTACCGTGGCTCAAATCCCCCGAATGTCGAGGGCACATACCTCATCGACCCGTTCGTGACTGTTTACTGCCAGGATTACGGCCATGGCGGATACGCTCCAGGCGACCAGGTCAACAGCATCTATATCGGATTCTTCAACCAGGACACCCAGAAGCTGACCCTCGACTTCAAGTCGGAATCAGTATCGAACACCTCTTACGAAAAGGGTGACGGTTCCTTCATTGCCGGTGATGGCAGCAACTTCACGGTGTATTTCAACACCGTCGGACAGACTTCCAACATCTCCACCAAGACCGCGCTTGTAATCAGCGGCACCAAGACTTCGTCAGGCATCAGGAATCTGGAATATGCCTTTGTTATGGTGGAGAAGGGTGATGACCCCAATCATAAGCTTATGGAAGAGGGTGTGTTCCGCGTGTTCAAGGACAAGGATGGCCTGGCCGCCAATGCCAGCCATTCCTTCAGCTTCGCTCCCGCACAGGCTCCCGCCTCTGAGACCCTCTCGTTGTGGTACGACTTCATCCGTGACGTGAAATAAAAATCCTCCCCGTCATCGGGACGCAAAATCGGTGTGTCAACAAAGATAGACGTTGACACACCGATTTTGTCATTGTTTCATAATTTTGATGCGCCGACCTGACGCTTCCTATATTTTTTTCAGGTGAGGTCGAGGAGATGGCCGACGGATGCGATTTCGTCGGGGGCGGCATTCTGGAGGGCACAGCAGGGCACACAGGTGGCATAATTGCGGGGAAGCCAGTAGAGATCGGTCTCAGGATTCCCCTCTTCCTCGTTTATCTGTCTGCCGGTAAGCCAATAGAAGGGCTTGCCATGAGGGTCGATATATTCCTGATACTCCTCAGTCCAGTGGCTGCGGGCTGCCCGCACGACTTTCATCCCCTCGATTTTGACTTTCGCGGGGAAATTGATGTTAAGGCATACCCCTTCGGGAAGTCCGTTGGCAAGAACTTTCGCTGTGACATCCTTGACAAAACGGGCGCATTCCGAGAAGTCGGCTGCCATTGAATGATGGAGCAGGGAATATCCGACTGACGGTATGCCGGCCATGCAGCCTTCGAACACAGCTCCCATCGTGCCGGAATAGATGACCGAGTTACCGGCGTTGGAGCCGTGGTTTATTCCGGCCAGGACAATGTCAGGACGGCGAGGCACGATGTTGTGCATCGCCAGCTTTACGCAGTCGACGGGAGTGCCTGACACGGAGAAAAGCCGTGCGCCTTCATATCCGGAATGCTCTGTGACGCGCAACGGCGCGTTGAAAGTCAGGGATGAAGACTGTCCGCTTTTAGGCTCGTCAGGGGCGACAACCCACACATCGCCAAGTTCCTTTACCTTGTCGACAAGGAAATGAAGACCCGGCGCGTTTACCGAGTCATCGTTGGATATGAGAATCAGTTTCTTTTCCATATTTAACAAAGCATGGCATCATTTATGGCCATGCTGGGTCTTCTTCTCCTTCTTGTCCTGGAAGTGGAAATAAAGACCTCCTCCGGTGGCGATTGCAATCACCAGACCATACATAACCAATGCTCCCATAGATCATTTCTTTTTTGGTTGGGAGGGCGGTTTCAATAGAAACAGTCTCCACAACAAGGTTACTAATACGGTGATGGCACCTCCGACATATATAATCCACGGCTCAGTGACCTGTCCGAAAACCGACGACAGGATGACAGCGGTGGTGATATATTTGGCGATGTCCATCAGCCATTTTCCAAATTCCTTGCGCATGTCTGCAATGGGAATGATGTGAATTGCAAAGATACGTCTTTTTATGATAATAAACAAATTGGGGAAGAGCGGGGTTCGGGAGGCGCGATATGGATGCGGGGAATAAAAATCACGGATGAGCCGCTGTGTGTGCGTGGCGGTTCATCCGTGATCTACGTCAAGAATCAGGTGAGGGAAGTGTCTTATGTGGGGTTATTTCTTCATTTCCTCAAGTTTCTCTTTTACCTTGAGCATCTTCGCGATGTTGTCGGCGTCAAGCTGGTTGTCGCGGGCGGCGTTCTGCAGGATGGTGCCGATTTCCGATACCTCGCCGAGAAGCTGGAGGGCCTCCTCGGCGTCAGGTTTCTCATCAGAGTTGGCGGCTTGCTCTTTCATCTTCATGGCCTTTTCGCAATCATCCATAAGGATGGTTATCAGCCCGGAATAGTCCTTTTGGGTAAGCTCCTGGCCGGAGCGGGCTTTCTCGAGAAGTTCCGCCTTGTCGACGGTTGACGAGCATGCCGCCAGAGTGAGGAGAAGGGGCGCGATTAAAAACAACAGTAATTTCTTCATTTTGGGATAATGTTGAGGTTATTGGACTATGATTTTCGCGTAAAGGGATTATTGCGGGGTCTGGTCCCATAGTATGGGGAGATTTTTGAACGTGACAACTCCCAGATGGTCGTTGTCGACCAGCACGCCGAGCTTGACCTGCGACATGGCCGCGTCTGATTTCTTGACATCGAGAAAACGCAGCTCTTTGGTGTCGAGTTTCAGGGTGACCGGCATGCCCTCTATCACATCAAAGCGGTAGCCGCCCGAGGAGTCGATATTATATAATGTGCCGCTCGTTCCCAACGCCACCATCTTGTCATTTCGGACACATCCAAGAAGGATATTGGGCACATTACGTTTGACCTCCACCTGCACCACGAGGTAGACCTCTCCGAAATTCTCGCTTGTGGAGACACCGTAAAGTCCGACCGGAATGATCTCTATCGCGTCGGAAATCGGGTTGATTACCTGTGCGCCGTTGGGAAGCACCACAGGTGCCCCGGCAGAGGAGGGGAGAATGGAGGTGACTTGCTCGACTGTGGTTTTCGCCTTTTTCAGAAAACCGCCCAATCCCTGCGCTGCTGCGTCAGGGGCTGAGAGGAATGACAGGAGTATGACAACACCTGTTAGACTCAGGAACTTTTTCATGTCAGATAGGTTTTTAAGGACCGAACGCGGGCTGGCACTCCTGGCCCTCGGTCGTAAGGGGTTTGATTGGTTGATATTTAAGGTAAAGTTGCCGATTGCAAAGTTATCACAAAGGAGTAGGGAAGTCAATCACGGAAATCAGTGATTTTTACTTGGGGGGAATGCTCAGAACTGTGAGTTCTTCTTGATGTATCCGAGCTTTACCGCTTTGAGGATGAGGTCGGCCACATTGCCGGCGTTGAGTTTGATGAACAGGCTCTTGCGATGGGCCTCCACAGTGTTGACCGAGATAAACAGTTTGCGGGCTATCTCTTTGGTTGTGCGTCCGAGACTTATTTCCTGCAGCACATCCATCTCGCGCTGCGACGGATAGTCTATCCCCTTGTCGAGGATTGACAACGCCCTGGTCACCTCGTCGCTGTAATAGCGATGTCCCTCTATTATCTCATTGAGGGCATGTATCACATTGTCGGCCTTTCCCGATTTGAACAGAATGCCGTCCACATCCAGGGTCAGCAGCCGCCTGAGAGTCCAGATTTCATCATGGATGGTGCAGATAATTATCTTTGCCGAAGGATGGATTTCCCGGATTCGTTCTATCACGGTGAATCCGTCCAGGTCGGGCAGTTCCAGGTCGACAATGTAGAAGTCATATGTCATCTGCGCGAGCCGGTTCAGGAAATCGGAAGCGTTGCTGAAATTGTCTGCGCATATGACCCCGTTGCGTGAGAGGATGCTGTTAAGCCCCTCTCTTACAAGGTCGTGGTCATCTATTAGTGCTATCTTCATTCCTGAGAGGTCTGCGTTGGATATGTTTCCGGGGTAAGTCACTGGGCTGGCGATTGTTGTTTCGTATGACACGGTTAAACCCGTCTCTGCGCCGGAGCGGCAGGGACGGATATGCCAACGCGAAATTACAAAAAGCCCGTATATGCGTCAATTACGGGAATCCGTAGTTTTTGAGGTCTGTTCCTTGAATTCACGGATGAAAACCACATTGGTGCCGCTTTCAGAATGGGTCACCTCAAGGCTCCCTCCCGCCGAGGCTGCCCTTTGCCTCATGGATGACTTGCCGACACCCCCGTGACGGCCCCCATCTTTTGCCGAGCCATTGTCGGCAACGGTCAGGCTCAGGGTGTCCCCGGCCAGCAGCAGGGTGACGGAAATCCGGGAGGCTCCTGAATGGCGCAGGGAGTTGGAGACAGCCTCTTGCAGTATGCGGTAGACCCCCAGGCAGCAGTCATCGGGTATCTCCCCCCAGCTTCTGCCGGCGGCCTCCGCGTCATATATGAACTCCACTTGTGGCGAGCCATCGCGGAGTTTCCGCAGGTAATGGCCTACCACCTCGTCGATTGTCGCGTAAGAAAATTCCGGAGGAAGCAGCTCGTGGGAAATCCTTCTGACCTGATCGCGGCAAGTGTCAACTGTTGCCGCGATGTCAGTGAGCGACCTGGTGTCAGCCATTGACGATGGCGCGTCGAGTTTCAGCCTGATAGCCATCAGGTCGTTGCATACCCCGTCGTGCAGTTCGCGGGCCATGCGGGCACGTTCAGACTCCAGCCCCTCGACATATTTCACGGTCAGGCGGCGTTCGGTGTCAGACTTCAGGCGCTCGAATTCGAGTTCGCTCTGATGGCGCCGTTTGCGTTGGCGGCTGGCGTAAGCAAGGAAAAACACCACACCTGTGAGCAGCAATCCCACAGCGGTCACCAGCCAGAAAAGTGCTGACATCCTTGATGCCTCGCTGCGGGCCAGGGCGAGCTCCTTCTCTTTCGTCTCATATTTGACGGTGAGGTCGCGCAGGCTCTCGACTTTGTCCGCCTCATAGAGGCTGTCACGGATTTCATTGGCATGCAGCAGTGCGCCGTAGGCCTCTTTGAAATCTCCAAGGTCGGCATATGACAGGTGCATGTTGTTGTAGCAGTCGAGCTGAAGGAACGGGAATCCCTCCACTCCGTCGAGAGACAGGATTTTGTCGAAATAATCGATGGCGGCTCTGTTGTCACCTCTCTTCAAGGCTATCGAGCATTCCACCTGGTAATAGGCCACCTTGCTGGTCATGGCTTGTACCGAGGGGAGCATTGCGACGCATATCCCGCGCCATCGTGAGGCAGCGTTGTCATCTCCGGTACGGTCGGAGGAGAGCAGGGCATACGCCGCTGCCCGGAAGGCCGCGTCATCATTGCCTGACGCGATGGCATCGGCATAACTTTTTCCCTGGAAAGTCAGGGCCTTTCCGGCTTCTCCACACCCGGTAAGCACCGAGCCGACCACACCGTAGACCATCGAGCGGAATGCCGCATCGTCACATCTGGCCGCCCATTCTCCCGCCATATTTGCCAGTCGGGCGGCATCCTCCTTGTCGGCCATGTCGAGGTGAAGCACCGCCATGTTGATATATAGAGATGCGGCTTCCTCCCTGGCCTCCTCATCTGTATTCTCCCTGAACTGTGGTGATGTGACGATTTCCACCCCTTTTCCGTAATGTTCCAGGGCCTCCTCTATTTTCCCTTGTGAACGGAGATAGACTCCGATAGAGGCGTGTGCGCCCAGTATTCCCGTCAGATTTCGGGCTTTCTCGGCGATGGTAAGGGCTTCCGAAGTCAGAATGGCAGCTGAATCTGATTTCCCGATGGAGTGGAGACTGTCGGCTTTCTC
This sequence comes from uncultured Porphyromonadaceae bacterium, assembly GCA_900548705.1. GTDB lineage: Bacteria > Bacteroidota > Bacteroidia > Bacteroidales > Muribaculaceae > UBA7173. The sequence continues at coordinate 24,682 of URLF01000028.1, forward strand.
GCGCAACATCGCATACCGGCTTTCGGAGGACTGCCCCCGGAGCGTCTGCGGCAATATCAATGACAATAATGACAACAAGAGGGTCAGTCGTAACAGTTTCATATCAGGGTTATGATAAGTGATTGGTTCTGAATATGGTTATTGACTGCAAAGATAGGTCTTGACGAGCAAATTCGCAAGCTTTCGGGGCGTTGTTATTAACAATAGCGCAAAGTTATCAACATACAAGGCAGTTTAAGATTTTTTAAACGGTTGTTTGTCAGTTTTTTGTTGTTACTTTGCAGAGTAAACGCCGCCCGGCGGGAGATTACCTTTGCTCCCCGGGCACATCGCAACCAAAAACTCAGCTTATGGGAAAAATCATAGCCATCGCAAACCAGAAAGGGGGTGTCGGAAAGACAACCACCACCATCAACCTCGCCGCTTCGCTGGCAAAAGAGGGGAAACGGGTGTTGATTATTGACGCCGACCCCCAGGCCAACGCCACGTCGGGTTATGGAATCGACCCCCGGACGATGGACTCTTCCATATATGAATGTCTTGTGGATGATTATCCTATGGACGGCTCACAGGTGGCCACCTGTGTCGAAGGCCTTGATCTCGTCGGCTCGCGTATCGACCTGGCGGGTGCCGAACTCGAACTTATCAACAAACCCGGCAGGGAGAGGGTGCTTGCACGCGCCCTTGAGTCGGTGAAAGACAATTATGATTACATACTGATTGACTGTTCACCTTCGCTCGGCCTTATCACTGTAAACGCCCTGACCGCAGCCCATTCGGTGATTATCCCCGTCCAGGCGGAGTATTTCGCCCTGGAGGGAATCAGCAAGCTCCTCAACACCATCCGCATCATAAAGTCGAAACTCAACCCGTCGCTCGAAATCGAGGGGTTCCTCCTCACGATGTATGACGCGCGCCTCAGACTGGCCAACCAGATTTACGAGGAGCTGAAAAGCCACTTCGGCGACATGGTGTTCAACGCCGTCATTCCCCGTAACATCCGCCTGAGCGAGGCCCCTTCCCATGGCCTTCCGGCCATACTCTATGATCCCGAGAGCCGTGGAGCTACCGCCCACGTCATGCTTGCCCGGGAGATTATCGCCAAAAACTAACACCCTCACTCTTCATTATCTATGGCAATTCAACGAAAAGCATTGGGCCGTGGCCTTGACTCGCTCATCTCCATGGATGACACCCCGGCGCGCGGAACGTCGGCCATCAACGATGTCCCTCTCGACAAGATAACCCCCAACCCGGAGCAGCCGCGAACCACCTTTGACGAGAACGCCCTTGAGGAGCTTGCCGCGTCAATCCGCGAGCTGGGAATCATCCAGCCCTTGTCGCTGCGCAAGACCGGGCCTGACACATACCAGATTATCGCCGGTGAACGACGCTTCCGTGCCGCCCGCCTCGCCGGACTGGAGTCTGTCCCTGCATATGTCCGCACCGCCAATGAGGCTGAGCTAACCGAGATGGCCCTCATCGAGAACATCCAGCGCGAAGACCTCAACGCAATCGAAATCGCCCTGACCTTCCGCAAGCTCATCGACCAGTATGAGCTGACCCAGGAACGTCTGTCGGAACGCATCGGCAAGAAACGCGCCACGATAGCCAACTTCCTGCGTCTGCTCAAACTCCCCTCTGAGGTGCAGCTCGGCCTGCGCGACAAGCGTGTCGACATGGGCCACGCCAAGGCGCTGCTGGGTATCGACGACCCCCGTGTACAGCTGAAAATCTACAAGGAAATCCTGCGCGAAGGTCTGTCCGTCCGTAAGGTAGAGGAGCTGGCGAAAGCCTGGCAGCAGAGCCGCGACGCGGGTGAGGAGGCCGCTCAGCCCGACCGCGACAAGGGTAACAACCCTTACGCGTCGAGCCACGACTTCGACCTGCTCAAAAACCATCTGTCAGCCGCTTTCCATACCCCCGTGTCCTTCTCTTGCGACCGCCAGGGAAAGGGTAAAATCACCTTCCAGTTCTCCAACGAGGAGGACCTTACCCGCCTTATTACCCTCTTCGACACCCTCCGCTGACCTCTACTCTTTCCTTAACCGCAAGTGAATCAGTGACTTGTATAGAAAGAGTTGGTTTGAATCAAAAAAATCCGGCGGTATAGTTTGTGACAAACGAAATATTTATTACCTTTGCCGCAGAAATAAGAAACAATGTATAGCTCAATGATGAATATGATGTGCATGTGCAGCCGACAACGCCGGATGTAGAGCTTTCATATTCCTTCATTTATAACTCACTTAATCCGGCGTTCTTTCGGGAACTCCGGATTTTTTTATTCTCCTACCACTTATGACCCGGAAAAATAAACTCAGATTCGCCACCCGTCAGATTCACGGTGGCCTCCATCCCGGTGACGCAGGCAACGCCCGCGGACTCGCCATTGTCCCCACTGCCGCCTTCCGTTTCCCCACCTGTGACTATGCCGCCGGACTGTTCGAGCTTTCCCAACCCGGCAATATCTATTCGCGTCTCCAGAACCCCACCACCACCTCTTATGAGGAGCGCATAGCGGCCCTTTACGGCGGGAGCGCGGCGGTGGCCACCCCCTCCGGGATGTCGGCCATCTTCATCGCCATCTCCGCCTTGGCCGGGCAGGGTGACAACATCGTTACCACTCCCTTCCTGTATGGCGGCACTTACAACCTCTATCGCCATTCCCTCAGGAAATTGGGTGTGGAGGTGCGCATAGCCCCCGATGAATCCCCCGCCACCCTGGAATCTCTCTGCGATTCCCGGACAAAGGCTATCTTCTGCGAGTCGATGGGTAACCCGACCTGCGCCGTTGCCGACCTCGAAGGGCTGGCCGCTGTTGCACGGAAGGTTGATGTGCCGTTGATTGTCGACAATACTTTTGGTGCCGGCGGCTATCTGTGCAATCCCTTTGACTGGGGTGCCGACATTGTGGTGGATTCCGCGACAAAGTGGATTAACGGACATGGCACAGCGATGGGGGGAATCATCGTGGATGGTGGCCGCTACAACTGGCGCAATGGGAAATTCCCCCAGCTCGACGGCCCCTCTGACGGTTACCACGGGCTCAACCTTGTCGATGCTTTCGGGGATGCTGCTTTCGCTGTGAAATGTCGTGTTGACGGTCTGCGCGATTTCGGCACCTGCCCGTCCCCGTTCGACAGCTACCTGATGTGTCTCGGTCTGGAGACCCTCTCCCTGCGTGTCCGCCATCAGGTGGAATCCACCGCGCGGCTGGCCCGCTTCTGTGCCGAAAGTCCATATGTCAAGACTGTGAGCTTCGTCGGCTTCGAAGACCATCCCTATCATAAAGCAGCCGCCAAGTATTTCCGCCACGGGGCATCCGCAGTGTTCAACATCGAACTGAAGGGTGACCTTGACAGCACCGTGAGGTTCGTGGAGGGGTTGCAGCTCTGCGCCCATATGACGATGATCGGCGACTCTATCACCGTTGTCACCCATCCGGCATCCACGACCCATAAACAGCTGAGCGACGCCGACCTCAAGGCGGCGGGTATCACACCTACATTGCTCCGTATAAGTCTGGGGCTTGAGGATGTGGAGGATATCATCGACGATTTCCAGCAGGCTTTTGAAAAGACCGGACTATGAGCACGTCGCAATCCATCTATCGGGCAGAGGAGCCGTTACGGCTGGAACTTGGCGGGGTCATTGACCGGCTTGAGATAGCCTATCACACTTTCGGCACTCTTAATGAGCGCCGAGACAATGTGATATGGGTGTGTCATGCCCTGACGGCCAACAGCGATGTGGCTGACTGGTGGCCACACACTGTGGTCGAAGGGGGATTTCTCGACCCCGGACGGTATTTCGTGGTGTGTGCCAATATCATAGGCTCCTGCTATGGCACGACCGGCCCTCTGAGCATATCCCCGTCGACCGGACGACCATATTACGGCGACTTCCCGGCTGTGACGATGCGCGACGTGGCCCGTGCCCACCGGCTGCTTGCCGCCCATCTCGGCATTGACCGTATTCACGGACTGGTAGGTGCATCTGTCGGAGGGTTCCAGGCACTGGAATGGGCCGCGCAGGAGCCGGGACGCTTCGAAGCGATAGTGCTGCTCGCCACTGCCGCCAAGGCCTCCCCCTGGACTATCGCCATCGACGAGACCCAGCGTATGGCCATCAGTGCAGATAAGACCTTCGGCAATCCCGACCCTGAGGCCGGGGCTGCCGGACTGGCCGCGGCTC